>NZ_JAGWCT010000022.1:0-48964 GCF_020657815.1 Clostridioides sp. ZZV15-6597
GAAAATGGTCTAGAGCGTAAGATACATGTAATCAAAGCGAATGAAACAACTAATGTAACTCTAGAATGTGATGCTGAGGCTGACAATTTTATACAATGTGCAAAAGGTAACTTATTATTAGAAAATGGTAGAAATACTTATAAGTTCTATGATGGCGAGGTTTGTTCTGTAGGTGGAGTTCAGATTTCTGATACAAATCAAGGCAATTTACTTAAGATAGTTGACAATACACTTTATGTAGATGATGGTGGAAAAGATTTAGTAGTTCCTAAACTACAGAAGAATTCTGTTATATCGTCAATATTAGATTCAGAAGAAGAAATAAGTAAATTGCATAGTGGGACATGGGAACAAATTGGTGTAAAAACACTTAATGGAGAACCTATGTACTATTATAAAAAAATAAATGATTAGTTTTAAAATGAGGAGGTAGTGAATTATGGGAGAACCTATAATAATTAAAGAAACAGATGGAAGGATTAATGTTTTAGATTATGGAGTTTTTAATGATGAAACAAAAGATGTAAGTTCTAGGGTGCAAGAAATTATAAATGCTGCACCAGAAGACTCTATTATATATTTTCCAGAAGGGAAGTACTTATTTACAAGTGGTATAGAGATTAACAAACGATTAACACTATGTGGAGATGCATATTTTAGGTCAAATACTCCAAATAATGAATTTTTTTATTCAGGAACAACACAATTTTCTGGTAAATTTGATAAAAAAGAGGTAGAAGATGGCACAATGGAAAGTTTTACAATGATAACTGTAAAGGGAGTAAAGCATTGTATTAAAAGTATTTCTTTCCAATCAAATAACTGCGATAGTGTGGAGGTATCTGAAAAAGATGATGCACCTCCACCAAATGGTGAACCAGGATTTCATCATAAGCTAGAATTCACACACGAAGGAAAATATATATCAGCAATTGTATGTGATGATGTATCAGAAGGGTCTGGCCATTATGAAAATGTAGACTTTGGTGGTTTCGGTGGAACTGCACTTAAGATATCTAATAATTCTACAGTAAACGATATTACTGTTTTTTCATGTAATCATGGTATTAGTACAGGAGAAAATTCAATAATTACTAATGGAAAGGCTTGGGGATGTGATTATGGAATGGAAATTTCTACAGGAACTTTTATTAATGGTATGAGAGTAGAAGAAGTTGGTAGAGTTGCTATTGACAATATTGGTAAAGGGTTAAACTTTGTTACAAATGTTACAATTGACCAATGTGGATATTGTGGATTTAAGTTTGATTCAATATCTAATACTCAAATATCAGGAAATATCTCAAGATGTGGGCAATTCTATTTTAATTTTAATTATGATGATTATTTAAAGTTAGACAATAGAGTTAAGGAAGCATATTCTTTATTTTATGGAAATTCAATGGAGTCAACCAATATAACAATCTCAAATGATAATGGAGATTATTGGAATGATAAGGGATCTCAGATAATTGATAAGGATGGAAATACGAAATTTAAGAAACATAAGATATACATTATAAATGCGCTTGAAACCAAGAATGTATTATTAAGATGTCCTGTAGATGCTACTGATATGGTTGTTGAGTCAGAAAAAGGAAACCTAATATACAATAATAAAGAACAAACTGTTATATTTTATAATGGAAAAATAGGTAGTATTAATGGAATTGGTATGTCTGAAGAAGATCATAATGATAAAATAAAGATAAAAAATTATGATATATATATAAATGATAATATTAAGATGTATAGACCACAGGTAAATGATATTATATCAACATCAGTTAGTGATATCAATTCAGTTTCTGGGCAATATAAAGTAAAATTGGAAAGAATTAGTCAAAACAAGATATTTGAAACACCTATATACTATTATAAAGTGATAGAGAAGATGGTATAGATATTAGTTTTAATAAGTTTTATATAGTCAAACTGGTAACTATAAAAATTCGTTTAATACTAAAAGTAAATAATATTTTAATATTAAGTAAAAAAGAAAGGAATAGATAATATTATGGAAGAAATTAAAAAGAAAAAATGGATTAACGTATTAGAAAGCGAGCCTGATATTAAAAACGATGGTTCAGAAGATGTGGGACCTTTTATACAGAAGATTATTAATAAAGTAGGATTTAAGTCTTGTGTTTTATATTTCCCAAAAGGTAAATACTTATTTAAAACGGGTATTACAATTGATAAAGAAGTAACCTTGCATGGAGATTCTGATTCATCAACATCTGCTACACAATTTATAACTCATGGAGTTCCTAATATGAGTATTATTACATTGACAGGAAGAAAACAATGTATTAAAAATATAAGTTTTTATTCTGACAGTTGTAAGATAATTGTTCGTGATGAACCACCAACAAAAGGGAATCCACATTATCATTATGAAATGGTTCTTAATAAAAATGAGAATAATAAAGAAATGGAGAAGGTATCAGCTATTACATGTACTACTGATGCTAAAGGCCTGGGTCATTATGAAAATCTTTATATAACTGGTTTCTCAGGTACAGGAATTCAAATTCCTTACTATTCAATTGTAAATGACATTACAGTTTCATCTTGTGGATTAGGTATTGATACAGGAAATGATATAATTATTTCTAATAGTAGAATATCTGAATGTAAAAATGGTATGCAAATTAAGGTAGGAGCTAGTCTAAATAACATAAAAATCGAGAAAATACAAGAAGTAGGCCTTAGAAGTAAGGGCGGTGGAAGTTATAAAATTAATAATATTACTATTGATCAATGTGGACATTGTGGTTTTGCATTTGAAACAATGATTAATACTTCCATATCTGGGATTATAAGAAGATGTGGTCAATATTATTATAATACAGATTATGATACTTATTTAAAGATGGAAGATAGAAAAGAGGATGCATACTCCTTATTTTATGGATCACAGTTTTCAAATTGTTATGTTAATTTAGTTAGTGATAATAAAGATAATTGGGATGATGGACTGGAATATAAGCATAAAGTTTATGTATTTAAAACTACTTATATTGTAAAGTCTACATTGAAATGTGAAATAGATGCCTATGATTATATAATAAAAGCAAAAGAGGGAGGTGGAAATTTAAGATTACAAAACAACTCTAATGATTATGTATTTATTAACTCATCTGTTCCAGAAATTATTAATGGAGTTAACTTGAGAGACTATCATAAAAATATAAATTTATTAACATTAGATACAGGAAGATTGAGTTTTAAATCTGGCATTGACGATAAGAAAAAAGATATATTTAGAGCTCAACAAGGTATTATTGCTACATCACTAGATTCAGATATTTCTCAGATAGAATCTACATATGGAGGAAGTAAATGGGAAAAGCTTGGTTCTGAAGTTATAGGAAAAGAAACTGTGTATTATTATAAAATCCCTATACCTCCTACAACCACTCAGCCAGAAAAATAATAACTAAATAATGTAAAAAAATAAATCCTTATAATAGGATTTATTTTTTTATAAATACAGCTGAATATAATAATACAAAAAACTAATAAAGAAGTTTAAGATACTATATTTAGATTATTGTAGAATTGACATAATATTTAACATAGATGATAAAAGTAGTTGTTTTAGTAGCTAGTAGTGTATTAAACAGATTCCTGCATAATGCCATTTTCTTTAATAATTAACTTTTTTAAATTTTTCCAATCAGTTTCTTCCATATTAGCAAAATAATGCCCACTTCCTACACAAGTCAAATAAGACTTACCATCTAATTCAAATGAAGAGCCACCAATACACTTTGGATTACATTTTTTACAAGTACGAGTTTTTGTAATACTATCTTTAATAGTTTTAGAACATTCTTCTACAGTATCTCTATATGTATCTAGATTATAAAGGTTTGCTTTAACTCTCCACTTTTTATCATTACATTCAATGGTAAATAGACTACGTTTTGGTTTTTTAGTTGAATATAGTATACGGTAAGAACGGGCTCCTGTTCGTGGTTCAATCTTGCAATCTAGTGATTGACCAAGTTCATGCAAATCATAAGCAATACTATAATCTTTCCCACTTAGTACTTTTAGCATTTCTTCTGTTGTTTCTGCTGTTAATGGACTTTTGTTCATAATTAAAACCCCCCTATATAAGTAATAAATTTGGATATAAATAACAATTTTATATACAAGTAAAAACTAATAATAGTATAGTCAATCAATTTATCAAAATCAATAGAATGGCTACAATCTTACTTTATTGGGCATGAAATGAGAGACATTGCTTTGTAGAGAAAAATACTTAATAGTATGAAAATTCACTTAAGCATGATACAATTCTATAAAAGATTCAAAAAATACGAAAGGAGAAAGTTGTTGGAATACTTAATTTTATATTTTGTTTATATTTTATAAAATAAACGTATATCTTATAAAATAAATGGTGCTATCAAAAAATAGTTTTGTAGGTTTTCAGCAACAGTAATGGTATATTGATAATTTTTTGGTTACTATTATACTTGGCTATTATATTTTCAATAGGTTCGATGATAACAAAAGTAAATAAGATTTGGATTAAAGTGTTGCTATTTGTAGCAGTAGGATTGTCAACCATAGTTCTTTCATACATTATAGGTTGATAACTTAAAATCTTAGAAGGATTCAAAATTTGAAAATTCTCAAAACAAGAATTCTCAAGTTGGTAAAATTCCAGATATGAGAAAAAAATTTGCATTATAAAAAATCAATTTCTAATTTTTTTTATAAGACTATTAGGATATAGCTATAAAAATATTGAAATACAGCTATTTTAAACATATATAGAAAGTTTTATAAATAAAAGGAAATTGGCATGCTAATTGCTTTAATAAATATTAACATGAACACAAATAAATATAATAATCTGAGTATTGATTATTTGAAACTTTGGATTTGATTACTTGTCTAAAGGTTCATATTAATATTGGTGTTTAGGAAATTTTATTTTCCTGTAAATATAACTTAATAATAGGAGGTGAAATCATGTCAAAAGTAGTAATAGCTACAGAGAAAGCTCCAGGAGCAATTGGACCATATTCTCAAGCGATACAAGTTGGAAATATAGTTTCTACATCAGGTCAACTTCCAATAGACATGAAGACAGGCGAGTTAGTATCTGACCCAAAAGAAGCAACAAAAGCTTCTTTAGACAATGTAAAAGCAATACTAGAACAAGCTGGTACAACTATGGATAAAGTATTTAAAACTACAGTTTTCGTAAAAGATTTAAAGGATTTTAATGATATTAACGAAGTGTATGCTACATATTTTAAAGAAAATCCACCAGCAAGATCATGTGTACAAGTTGCTCAATTACCAAAAGATGCAGTTTTAGAAATTGAAGCAATGGCAGTATTATAATAAAACCAATGACAAAACTAATGAAAATTAAAAACTAATAAAAAAAGTCTACAATTAAAAAGTTTATATTAAAAAAGTCTATATAAAAATCTATCTAAATATTTAACTATTGAGCTTTTCTTATATAACATATATTTTTGTGCCAAAAATATATTTGTTATAGGAGGAAAGCTTTTTTGTATTTTATTATTTGTGTATTATAATTAAAGTAATCCTAATATAAAACAATCTTTTTATAATTATTATTATGTATTTCAATGTAAATATATAAATAAGTAATGTTTTATATATATTTTAAAAATTAACTATATGTTAAAATATAGTTAAACTGATAATTTGGTAAATTAAATTCTAATGGGGGAAACTATGGTAAGTAAATTAAAGGAATTTCAACAGGAAATGATAAAATACACTGAAACAGTAGCTAGTGTGTTAGATGTAGATATTGAAATAGTTGATGATAGATTAATAAGAATTAGTGGCACAGGTCTGTATAAATCAAAAATAAATGAAAGCGTTGTTACTGAAGGTTTTCTTTATGATAAAGTTATACAGACAGGTCAGGAATTAGTCGTATTAGATATATGTGATAATCAGCTTTGTATAGAATGTTCCCATTACATGAAATGCCTAAATAAAGTAATAATAGCAGTCCCAATAAAATATAATAATCGTACTATAGGGGTAATTGGTGCTATTAGTACAGATAAAACCAAAAAAGTAGAAATAAGTGCAAAAATAGATAATTATTTGAAGTTTGTCAATCATATATGCGATTTAATTTCTATGAAGATAGAAGAACATGAAGTGTCAAAAAGTAGCAGTAGAAAAATGAATATGATGATAGAAATAATTGAAAATGTTGAAAAAGGTGTCATTATATTAGATATAAATAGCAAAATATCTTATATAAACAATATTGCTTTGAAAAAATTAGATATTGGAAAAGATATAATAGAAAATACAGTAAAAATAATATCTGTTGAATCTTCTTCAAATGGGCATGAATTACTAGAAATTGATATTGATAACAAAATTTATAATATAAATGCCAAAATAATTCCTGTATATCCATATATAAATCAATATGACAAGATAATCATATTTGATAAGACATATATAAACCATAAAGGACATGGAAAAGTCAACAGTGGATGGGGAAATAGTGATATAGAGTCTATAATTGGTAACTCAGAATCAATGGTGAAAGTTAAAGAGAGAACTAAGAAATTAGCAAAGTCAAATTCAACAGTTCTTATAACTGGTGAAAGTGGTACAGGTAAAGAGTTAATTGCTAGAGCTATACATGCTGAAGGAAGTAGATGGAATAAGCCATTTATTGCTATAAACTGTGCTGCTATTCCAGAAAACCTTCTTGAAAGTGAGTTATTTGGCTATATAAAAGGTGCATTTAGTGGAGCTAGTAGTGGAGGTAAGGTTGGTAAGTTTGAACTTGCAAATGAAGGGGTCATATTCCTTGATGAAATGGGGGACTTATCTATGCCTTTACAAGCGAAGTTACTTAGAGTTTTGCAGGAAAGAAAATTTGCAAGGATTGGTTCAAATAAACTTATAGATTTAGATATAAGAGTAATTGCTGCAACAAATAAAAATTTACTTAAGTTAGTGAATGAAGGCAAGTTTAGAGATGATTTGTACTATAGGTTAAATGTAATTCCTATAAATTTACCACCTCTTAGGGAAAGAAAAGATGATATTGAAGCTATAATGATGAAATTTGTTTCCAAGTATTCTTTAGAATTAGATATAAAATTGAATCAAATAGAAAAAAATGTGATGAATATGTTGATTAATTATAATTGGCCGGGAAATATAAGAGAATTAGAAAACGCAGTTGAATATATGATGAATTTAGTTGGAGAAGATGGAATAATCTATAAAGATATGCTTCCATTAGATATTTTGAACTATTATAATATTAAAGGAAATAGTTTTAAGAGTAATAATGAGGTAATAAAGTTTGAAGATGATATAGTTGATGGAATAGTAGAAAACCAAGAAAAAATACTTTCAATTAAAGAATTGGAGTTAACTTACATACATAAGTTGTTAAATAAATATGGAAGAGATACAAAGACAAAAAAGAAAATAGCAAAAGATTTAGGGATAGGTTTAGCTACATTATATAGAAAGCTAGAAGAGGAACAACAATAAATTAGACATAAAAAATAGTTTTAAATGTATTGTAATGTGATTTGTAGGTAAATAAAAATAAAGAAACGGTTTCTCGAAATGATAATTCTCGTATTGATAAAAATTTCCCAATATGAGAATTTTTTCTTTTATAAATCTTATTTTTCACACTCAGATTTTACAGAATTTAAATAAATTTGAAAAAAGTATGTAATTCCAACATAAAAAAATTGTTTTTAGAATAAATAATATTGGCACAGTAATTGCTTTGTATAAAGACACAAAGATAAAAAATTAATAATGACATCGAAAAATTTGAAAGGGGAATATAAAATAAATGAGAGAAATAAAATGGAAATTAAATAACTTACCTAAAGCAGAGGAAAAAGAAAAAGGAATTGAATTTTTAAAGGATGAAGAAATTGCAAAAGCTAAAGCATTTCATGAGAGTTTTCCACAATACGAAAAAACTCCTTTAGTTAAATTAGATAACTTAGCAAAATTATTAGGGGTTAGCGGAATATATGTAAAAGATGAATCTTACAGATTTGGATTAAATGCATTTAAAGTTTTGGGTGGTTCTTACTCTATGGGTAGATACTTAGCTCAAAGATTAAATAAAGATATATCAGAGTTAGGATATGAAAAATTAATTTCAAAAGAAATAAAAGACCAATTAGGAGAAATAACTTTCTTTACAGCTACAGATGGAAATCATGGTAGAGGAGTTGCTTGGACAGCTAATAAATTAGGTCAAAAATCTGTTGTATTAATGCCAAAAGGTTCTTCTGAATTTAGATTAAATAAAATCAAAGGAGAAGGTGCAGATGCTAGTATAACAGACTTAAACTATGATGATGCTGTAAGATTAGCTAATGAATATGCAGAAGCTGATGACCATGGAGTAATGGTTCAAGATACAGCATGGGACGGATATGAAGAGATACCAGCATGGATAATGCAAGGATATGGAACTATGGCTAAAGAAGCTATAGAACAATTAAAAGAATATGGAGTAGATAGACCAACGCATGTATTTGTGCAAGCAGGAGTTGGTTCGCTTGCTGGTGCAGTTCAAGGATATGTTGCTTCAATATATGATGAATGCCCAATAACAGTAGTAGTAGAAGCTGATGAGGCAGATTGTTACTATAAATCAGCAGAAGCAGGAGATGGAAAACCAAGATTTGTAGGTGGAGATATGCCAACTATAATGGCAGGTCTTGCTTGTGGAGAACCAAATACTATAGGATTTGAAGTATTAAAAAATTATTCATCAGCATTTGTTTCAGCACCAGACTGGGTTTCTGCTAAAGGTATGAGAGTTTTAGGAAATCCTCTAAGAGGAGATGAAAAAGTAATCTCTGGAGAATCTGGAGCAGTTACAACTGGAGCATTAGTTTCAATACTTGAAAGTGAAGATTTAAAAGATTTAAGAGAAGCTTTAAAACTAGATGAAAACTCTAAAGTGTTATTAATAAGTACAGAAGGAGATACTGACCCAAACAAATATAAAGATATAGTTTGGAATGGAGAATGCCAAAGCAAATAGAGTGTTCAAGATAAATAAAAGTAAAGTGCTAACAAATCAAATAAGTTAAATATTATAAATGAAAAATCAAAATGCCAATAAATAAAAATTAAGAATTATATGGGGGAATATCAAAATGTTAAATGAAATAAGAAAAAAACAATTAACTGAAGTTTGCCAAGATTTAATAAGAAATGCTAGTTATTCAGGTCAAGAAGAAAATGTAGTAAAGGCAATTGAAGAAAATTTTGCTTTATTAGGTTTTGACAGCTGGTCAAGAGATAGATATGGAAATATAGTAGGATGTATAAAAGGAAATAAACCAGGTAAAAAAATATTATTTGATGGTCATATAGATACAGTTCCAGTTCCAGATGCGAGTAAATGGAGTGTTCCTCCTTTTGAAGCAAGAATAGTAGATGGTAAAATATACGGTAGAGGAACTTCTGATATGAAGGGTCAAGTAAGTGCTATGATGGCGGCTGTTTCATACTTTGCAGAAGATACTAATAAAGACTTCGAAGGTGAACTATATGTAGCAGGAGTTGTTCATGAAGAAATATTTGAAGGAGTTTCAGCTAGAGAAATAAGTAAAGCTGTTAAACCTGATTATGTTGTAATAGGAGAGTCTTCAGAATTAAACTTAAAGATTGGTCAAAGAGGTAGAGGAGAAATAGTTGTAGAAACTTTTGGTAAACCAGCTCACTCTGCTAATCCTGAAAAAGGTATAAATGCAGTTTATAAAATGGCTAATGTAATTCAAAGAATACAACAATTAGTACCTCCAACTCATCCAGTGTTAGGTGATGGAATACTAGTTTTAACAGATATAAAATCTTCTCCATACCCAGGAGCATCAGTAGTGCCAGATTATTGTAAAGCAACTTTTGATAGAAGATTATTGGTTGGAGAAACAAAAGAAGGAGTATTAGCTCCAATACAAGCATTATTAGATGAAATGATGAAAGAAGACTCAGAGCTAAATGCAAAAGTTTCTTATGCATCTGAAAAAGCTGACTGTTATACAGGAAATACTATAGAAAGTGAAAGATTCTTCCCAGGTTGGTTATATGATGAAGATGATGAATTTGTTCAAGCAGCATACAAAGGATTAAAAGAAGCTGGAATAGATTCAGAAATAACTCAATACTCATTCTGTACAAATGGAAGCCATTATGCAGGTGAGGCTGGAATAAGAACTATAGGATTTGGTCCTTCTAGAGAAAATCTTGCTCATACAATAGATGAACATATAGAATTAGACCAATTATTCAAAGGTGCAGAAGGATATTATGGTATATTAAAATCAGTTTATAAAAAATAATTAGGAGATGGTTTTGTGAGAACTTTAATAAAACATGGGCTTATAGTAGATGGCAATAAAACACCAGCATATGAAGGGGATATTTTAATAGAAAACGAAAAAATATTAAAAATATCACAGGATTTAAACGAAGAAGCTGACAAAGTTATAGATGCAAAAGGTAGAGTTATATGTCCAGGTTTCATAGATACTCATAGCCATTCAGACCTAGTGATTTTAGTTAATCCATATAATGAGGTAAAGATTAGACAGGGAATCACAACAGAAGTGTTGGGCCAAGATGGAATATCTATGGCCCCTCTACCTCAAGAGCATATATCTTCTTGGAGAAAAAATTTAGCAGGCCTAGATGGTGAAAGTGATGAAATTGATTGGAAATATGAAACAACAGAAAATTATTTGAAAATGATGGACGAAAATGGGGTAGGATTAAATGAAACTTATTTAGTACCTCATGGAAACGTAAGAATGGAAGCAATGGGACTTGAAGATAGACCTGCCACTAAAGAGGAAATTCAAAAGATGTGTGAAATCACAGAAAGAGAATTAAAGGCAGGAGCTATAGGATTGTCAACTGGACTTATATATATACCTTGTGCGTATTCATTGACAGAAGAAATTATAGAGATGTGTAAAGTAGTAGCAAAATACGATGGAGTATTTGTAGTTCATCAAAGAAGTGAAGCAGATACGATTTTAACATCAATGGAAGAAATTATAGAAATTGGAAAACAATCAGGAGTAAAAGTTCACTTCTCACACTTCAAGGTTTGTGGTAAATCAAATTGGAAGTATATACCTCAAGTTATAGAACTTTTAGAAAAAGCAGAAAAAGAAGGTATAAGAGTATCATTTGACCAATATCCTTATGCAGCTGGAAGTACAATGCTTGGAGTAGTTTTACCTCCATGGGCACATTCAGGAGGAACTGATAAATTAATAGAAAGATTAAGTGATGAAAACGAAAGAGCGAAAATGAAAAAAGATATAGCAAATGGAATCGAAGGTTGGGATAACTTTATAGAATTTGCTGGAATAGACCAAATCTTTGTAACAAGTGTAAAGACAGAAAAAAATCAAGATACAATTGGTAAAAGCCTACTAGAAATTGGAAAGATGAGAGGCAAAGACCCATTAGATGCAACGTTTGATTTATTGAAAGAAGAAGAAAATGCAGTTGGAATGGTAGATTTCTATGGATTAGAAGAACATATAATAGGTTTTATGAAAAGAGACGAACAAAATGTATGTACAGATGGTCTTTTAGCAGGTAAGCCACATCCAAGAGCATATGGTTCTTTCCCTAAAATACTAGGAAGATATGTTAGAGAATTAAATGTACTAACAGTTGAAGAAGCTGTTTACAAAATGACTAAAAAAGCAGCAGTAAGCTTTAGTATAAAAGATAGAGGGGAACTAAAAGAAGGATATTTTGCAGACATAGTTATATTTGACAAGGATACAGTTAGTGGATGTGATGATTTTATCAATTCTATGCAATATCCTACAGGTATAGATTATGTAATTATAAATGGAAATTGTGTTGTTGAAGAAGGAAAATACAATAAAATTAAAGCAGGAAAAGTACTTAAAAATTAAATCTTAGCTTTAAGGAGGAATAAATTTATGATTTTAGTGGGGAATGGGAGGCTAATAAGCCAAGATTCTTTAAATCCCTATATGGAAGATGGATGTGTTGTAATAAATGACAATCTGATTGAAGATATAGGTACTACTGAGGAAATGAAAGCGAAATATCCAGTACATGAATTTATAGATGCAGGCAAGAAGATAATCATGCCTGGTCTAATAAATTCACATATGCATATATACAGTTCATTTGCTAGAGGTATGGCAGTTCCAGGTAAACCATCTGAAAATTTTTTAGAAATATTAAACAATTTATGGTGGAGACTTGATAAACAACTTACACTAGAAGATACAAAATACAGTGCATATGCAACTTATATAGAATGTATAAAAAATGGTGTCACAACAGTTTATGACCATCATGCAAGTCCAAATGCAATTGAAGGTAGTTTATTTACAATATCAGATGTTGCAAAAGATTTGGGAATAAGAACCTGTCTTTGTTATGAGGTATCTGATAGAGATGGTGGAGATACAATACAACAAGGTATCGATGAAAATGTAAACTTCATAAAATATGCTCAAAAAGATGATACAGACATGATAAAGGGAATGTTTGGTCTTCATGCTGCATTTACATTGTCTGATGATACATTAAATAAGTGTGCTTCAGAAATGGCTGGTCTTGATACAGGTTATCATGTACATGTTGCTGAAGGATTAGCAGACTTACAATACAATGTAGATAAATATGGAAAAAGAGTTTTAGAAAGATTTAATGATTTTGGTGTGCTAAAAGAAAAAACTATAGCAGTTCATTGTATATATATAAGCACAGATGAAATCAATCTTTTAAATAAAACAAATACATTTGTAGTTCATAATCCAGAATCTAATATGGGAAATGCAGTTGGATGTTCTCCTGCAATAGAATTACTAAAAAGAGATGTTACAGTAGGTCTAGGAACTGATGGATACACTAGTGATATGTTTGAATCGTTAAAAGTTGCTAATATAATTCATAAACACCACTTGAGTGACCCAAGAGTTGGATTTGGAGAATCACAAACAATGTTATTTGATAACAATAAAAAAATAGCAAAAGCTTATTATAAAAATGACCTAGGCATACTTAAAAAAGGAGCTTATGCAGATGTTATAGTAGTTGATTATATACCACATACTCCATTGACAGAAAACACAATAGGGGGACACATCATATTTGGAATGAGTGGAAGAAGCGTGGACACAACTATTATAAATGGAAAAGTACTTATGAAAGACAGAAAATTAGTAAACATTGATGAAGAAAGTATTCTAGCTAAGAGTAGAGAACTAAGTCAAAATCTATGGAGTAGAATCTAAATAATTGATATTAACATACAAGTAAGAAACAAGAATTTAACTGTTAAAAATAGAGCTTAGACAAAAGTAGAATTTAAATGAAGTATATAGATAAAAAATATATGGAATAGAATATTAAACTAAATATAGAAGGGAGACCCAACATGTCTCAAAATGAAAGCCCTAAAATAGCTCCAGTAGATGAAAGGTTACCTGTATCCAAATCTTGGGTATTTTCACTACAGCACGTTTTAGCAATGTGTGCAGGAGCGGTAGCAGTTCCTATGATGATAGGAAGTGCTGCACGACTAGATCATGCTAGTATTGTTTTTTTAATAAATGCTTGCTTGTTTATGGCAGGTATAGGAACACTCATACAAAGTGTTGGTATAGGAAATATTGTAGGCGCTAAAATACCAGTAATCGAAGGAACTAGTTTTGCCGCTGTGGCAGGTATGACAGCAATAGCCTCATCATATAGTGATTCTCAAGTTGCAATACAGACAGTATTTGGCTCTGTAATAGTAGCTGGACTGTTTTGTATATTACTTGCTCCAGTATTTGAAAAACTGATAAGATTTTTCCCTAGTGTAGTTACTGGAACAGTTGTTATGGTAATAGGTATTTCACTATTCCCAGTTGGGATAAAGTGGATAACTGACAACAAATTGGAAGCGGTTGAACCAAACTCATTAGCATTAGCTTTAGCAGTATTGGCAATAACTTTACTTTCATTTAAATTCTTAAAAGGAATTTGGAATAGTACAGCGATATTGGTAGGTATAGTACTTGGTACATTACTTTCTATGGCAGTTGGAATGGCTGATTTTAGTGCAGTAAATGGTGTTGGATGGCTTAATCTAAATGTGCCTTTAAAATTTGGAATGCCTAGATTTGAACCATCTGCAATATTATCATTATGCTTAATTATGTTAGTACTTATGACAGAATCAGTTGGTAATATGATAGCTATTCACGAGATGGTAGACAAAGAGGTAACTGGTAAAAATATTAAAAGAGGTCTATTTGGAGATGGAATATCTACAGCTTTATCTGGGATATTCAATTCATTCCCAATAACTCCATTTGGTCAAAATACAGGAATTGTTGGGCTTACAGGTATAAAATCAAGATTTATTGCAGTTTATGCAGGGGTAATATTGCTAGTGCTTGGTTTCTTACCAAAGTTTGCAGCCATAATAGGAGCAATACCTAAGCCTGTTCTTGGAGGAGTAGGATTTGCAATGTTTGGAATGGTAATGGTTGGAGGAGTAAAAACTCTAAGTAAAGTAAAATTTGATGGAACTAAAAATGGAGTGATAGTAGCAGTTAGTGTTGGGTTATCTATGATACCACTGACAAATCCTGATTTCTATCATAATTTTCCAACTTGGGTGCAAACGATATTTCACAGTGGAATAACAACAGGAAGTTTATCAGCAGTACTTTTAAATATATTCTTCAATGAATTAGGTTCAAAAAAGGAAAAAACTCCTAAGACTGAAGAAGCAAAATAAGATGAAATAAACGAAAAGCAACATAGACAAAAGAGTATCTAAGCTAAATATTAAAAAAATATATTTAATTAAGGGAGAGATAATAATATGGCTAATTTAAAAGTTAATTTATATGGAATGGAATTCTTAAATCCAGTTATGACAGCGGCAGGTCCTGGAGCAAAAGATGGTGATCTCTGTCAAGAGGCAGCAAAAGGTGGAGCAGGAGCTATATGTACAAAAACTATATCTGTATTACCAGCAGATGTACCAAGACCATGTATGGCAAAAACTAACAGTGGTTTCTTAAACACAGAATTATGGTCAGAGCTTCCAAAAGAACAATGGATAGAAGAAGAATACAAAAAAGTAAAAGCAGCAGGTCTTCCAGTAATAGTAAGTATGGGATATTCAGCAGAACAAATAGCTGAGGTTGCACCTTTAGTAAAACCTTATGCAGATGCAGTTGAATTATCTACTCATTATGTAGGTACAGACGTTGCTCCAATAGTAAATGCTTTAAAAGCTGCAAAAGCTGTTTTAGATGTACCAGTATTTATGAAAATGAGTCCTCATACTGATATTCAAACTATTGCAAAAGCTGTTGAAGAAGCAGGAGCAGACGGACTTGTAATGATAAACTCATTTGGACCATGTATGGCAATAGATGTAAACACAGGATACCCTATAATGGGAAGTAAAGCTGGATATGGATGGCTATCAGGAGCTCCAATAAGACCACTTGCAATAAGATGTATATATGAAGCTTCTCAAGTTGTAAATATACCAATTATAGGTGTTGGTGGAATAACTTGTGGAAAAGATGTAGCTGAAATGATGATGGCAGGAGCAAGTGCTGTTCAAGTATGTACAGAAGCAATCCTTAAAGGGCCTTCTATATATGGAAAAATTGCTAAAGAATTAAATGATTTCTTAGATGAAAATGGATATGCTGATGTTAATGAAATCAAAGGATTAACTCATAAGAAAATGGCAGCTAGAGGGTTTAGAACTCATGCAGTAGCTCCAGTTGTAGATGATAATAAGTGTATCAAATGTAAACAATGTGTAACAAGCTGTGTATATGAAGCTCTAGAAGTTACAGATAAATTAAATATAGATGTGGATAAGTGCTTTGGTTGTGGATTATGTGTAACTAGATGTCCAAAAGGAGCTTTAAGCATTTGCTACAATCAAGTAGAAGCTGTTAATGAATAATAAATATATAGAATTTTAGTAATTAACTTAGAGTAATAGATATATTAGGATAATAAAATATATTAGATAAGCAAGTATTATATTTTAATAATACAACATGAAGTTAATAATTTTATTACGTTGATTTAACTAAACATTAGTTTAACTAAATATTAATTTAATTAGATATTGGTTTAATCTAAATATAGATTTATTGTGTATAAGTGCAATAGTCAAATTACTTTAAGTTAATTTCTTCAGATAAAATAAATTGATACGTTATAAGTAAGGTGGAGTCTATATGGGAATTGTTTTAAAAGGTGGGAAAGTAGTAACAAGTGAAAAAACTTACTGTGCAGATGTAAGAATAGAAAATGAGAAAATAGTTGATATAGGTGTTGATATATCAAAAGAAAATGATGAAATAGTTGATGTTAGTGATTCTTATGTTATACCAGGAGGTATAGATACACACACTCACTTTGACTTAGATACAGGAACTACTAAGACAGCAGATAACTTTGAAACAGGAACAAAAGCTGCAATAGCTGGAGGTACTACTACTATCTTAGATTTTGCTACACAATCGAGAGGTTGTTCTTTAAAAGAAGGATTAGATGAATGGCATGAAAAAGCTAGAGATAAATCTTATTCAGACTATGGTTTTCACATGGCTATAACAGATTGGAATGCTTCAATTTGTAATGAAATGGAAGATATGGTGAAAGAAGGAGTGTCTTCATTTAAATTGTATATGGCATATAAAGGGAGCCTTCAAGTTGATGATGGTGTTATCTTTGAAGCTTTGAGAAAAGCAGAAGAAGTAGGAGGAATTATTGGATTCCATTGTGAAAATGGGGATATAATATGTGAACTTGTGGATAAAGCAAAAGAAGAAAATAACTTATCTCCAAAATATCATCAATTAACTAGACCAGCTATATTAGAAGCAGAAGCTACTTCAAGACTTATGAAGATAGCAGAAGTTGCAAATTCTAAGGTGTATGTTGTTCACCTAAGTTGTAAAGAATCTTTGGAAGAAGTTCTAAAGGCTAAGCAAAGAGGAGTAGATGTGATAGTTGAAACTTGTCCTCAATACCTTCTATTAAGTGATGAATTATACGATTTAGATGGATTTGAAAGTGCTAAATATGTAATGTCACCACCTTTAAGAGATAAAGAAAATAATGAAATTTTATGGAATGCTATTTTAAATAATCAAATAGATACTATAGGTACAGACCACTGTTCTTTTAATTATAAGGGGCAAAAGGAGCTTGGAATAAACGATTTTAGTAAAATTCCTAATGGTTCTCCAGGTGTGGAACATAGGATGAGTCTTTTATACACATATGGAGTCTGTAAAAATAAAATATCTATCAACAAGATGGTAGAGGTAACATCAACTAATGCCGCTAAATTGTTTGGAATGTATCCTGAAAAAGGCACTATAGAAATAGGTAGTGATGCAGATATATTAGTTTTAAATCCAAATAAAAAATCTAAAATAGAAGCAAAAAAACAATTACAAAATGTAGATTATACGCCTTATGAAGGTTATGAAGTAGATTGTCAAATAGAACATGTTTATTTAAGAGGAAAAGAAGTTGTTAGAGAGGGAGAATTAATTTGTAATACTCCAAGTGGGAGATATATAAAAAGGCGTCTAACAGAGGGGGCTAGAGAATGGTAGAATTTATATTAAACGGAGAGAAAGTTGTTGCAAAAGAAGGTAAAAAACTTTTAGACTTCCTTAGAGAAGATATGAATATAACTTCAGTTAAAAATGGCTGTTCAGAAGGTGCTTGCGGAACTTGTATGCTTATAATAGATGGTAAAGCAACCAAAGCATGTGTATTTAAAACTGATAAATTAGCTGGAAAAAATATAACAACTATAGAAGGATTATCAGAAAGAGAAAGAGATGTTTTTGCATATTCTTTTGCCAGCCAAGGAGCTGTTCAATGTGGATTTTGCATCCCAGGTATGGTAATTAGTTCAAAAGCACTTATAGACGTTAATAATAATCCTACTGAAGATGACATAAAAAAAGCTTTAAAAGGTAATATATGTAGATGTACAGGTTATGTAAAAATAATTAAAGCTGTGAGTTTGGCAGCAAAGATATTTAGAGAAGATATAGATGTGCCAAAAGTAAACTGCAAAGGTCTAGTTGGTGAAAGTCTTCACAGAGTTGATGCAGTAGGTAAAACACTTGGATACTCTGAATATGTAGATGATATGAGATTAGAAGGTATGATTTATGGTTCAGCAGTTAGAGCTAAATATCCAAGAGCGTTAGTTAAAAAGATAGATATAGAAGAAGCAAAAGCTTATCCAGGAGTTGTTACAGTTCTTACAGCTAAAGATATTCCAGGAACTATAAAAGTAGGTCACTTAAAGAAAGATTGGGATACATTAATCCCAGAAGGTGAAATAACTAGATATTTAGGAGATGGAATAGTTTTAGTAGCAGCAGAAACTAGAGAAGCATTAGAAGAAGCGAAAAAACTAGTTAAGATAGATTATGAAGAATTGACACCTTTAAGTACTACAGCAGAGGCTCTTAAAGAAGATGCTCCAAAGATACATGAAACAGGTAATGTACTTGTTAAGGAACACTTAGTAAGAGGAAATGCTGAAGAAAAAATAAGGAATTCAAAATATGTTGTAACTAAAAAATACACTACACCTGCAACAGAACATGCATTTTTAGAACCTGAATGTGCAGTAGCAGGTCCTTATGAAGAAGATGGAGTAATAATTTACTCAACAGACCAAGGAGTATTTGCTACTCAACATGAATGTGCAGATATGTTAGGATTACCACATGAAAAAGTAAGAGTGATAAATAAGATGGTAGGAGGCGGATTTGGTGGAAAAGAAGATATGAGTGTTCAACACCATGCAGCCTTACTTGCATACCACACAAAGAGATTTGTAAAAGTACAGCTTACAAGAAAAGAAAGTATTATTGTTCATCCAAAAAGACACGCTACAGAAATGGAATTTACAACAGCATGTGATGAAAATGGATATCTAACAGGTATGAAAGCAACTATAATATCTGATACAGGTGCTTATGCATCTCTTGGAGGGCCAGTATTACAAAGATTATGTACTCATGCAGCAGGACCATACAATTATCAGGATATTGATATAACTGGAACAGCAGTATATACTAATAATCCTCCTGGGGGAGCATTTAGAGGTTTTGGAGTTACACAAAGTTGTTTTGCTACAGAATGTAATCTAAATTTACTTGCTGAAATGGCTGGAATATCACCTTGGGAAATAAGATATAAAAATGCAATAAGACCTGGTCAAGTTTTACCAAATGGTCAATTTGCAGATGAAGGAACAGCAATGGCAGAAACATTAGAAGCTGTAAAAGAAGAGTATGAAAAACACCCACGTGCAGGTATAGCTTGTGCAATGAAAAATAGTGGTGTAGGGGTAGGTATACCTGATGTGGGAAGATGTAGATTGGTAATAAAAGATGGCAAAGTTCATATAAGAACAAGTGCTTCTTGTATAGGTCAAGGTCTTGGTACTGTTATGACTCAAGTGGTTTGTGAAACTGCTAATTTACTACCTGAAAACATAGTACATGAAGTTCCAGATACTCACTTGACACCAGACTCTGGTAATACTACAGCTTCAAGACAGACCGTGTTTACAGGGGAAGCTACTAAGGTTGCATCAATTAAGTTAAAAGAAGCTTTAGCAACTGGTAAAGTATTGTCTGATTTAGAGGGAGAAGAATTTTACGGAGAATATGCAAGTGTTACAGACAAAATGGGTTCTGATAAAGAAAATCCAGTAAGCCATGTAGCTTATGGATATGCAACACAAGTTGTAATGCTAGATGAAAATGGAAAATTAGAAAAAGTAGTAGCAGCACATGACGTAGGAAGAGCTATAAACCCAATCAGTTTAGAAGGGCAAATAGAAGGTGGAGTTGTTATGGGTCTTGGATATGCCTTAACAGAGGATTACCCAGTAGTTAACTCTGTACCTACAGCTAAATTTGGTACATTAGGCTTATTTAAATCTACAGATATACCAGAAATACAAGCTGTAATAGTTGAAAAAAACAAAGATTTATTGGCGTATGGAGCAAAAGGTGTAGGAGAGATTTGTACAGTTCCTACTGCACCAGCAGTGCAAAATGCTTATTATGTATTTGATAAAGAGTTTAGAACTGAACTACCACTTCAAAATACGCCATATAGTAAAAAAAAATAACAAAAAAATAAATATTAAATAAAAAAAATCAATTAAATTGTAAATAAAAAAAACCCTTTTGCATAAGGTATATTTTAAATGATAGAATATACATATACAGGAGGGTTTTTCTTTTATAAAATAAGTTTAATAAAATTGAGAGGTGAGCAAAATGAATTTTAATAATAGTCTAGAGTTAACTCAGTCTCAGAAGCTAATAATGACTACACAACTTAAGCAATCATTATCAATATTAAATATGAGTAAGTTAGAGTTAGAAGAAGAGATTAAAAGGGAAGCAGAGAATAACCCATTAGTCGAAGTTGAGAAAAGTGGGGAGATAAATTGGGAAGAATATATAAAAGATATGGAAAAATCAAGACGTTTAGATAGAACAGAAATAAGTTATAATCCCGACAATGAAGTTAATCTAGAAAATTTAGTTAAATATTCGTCAAATTTATATGAGGATTTGAAGTTTCAGATAAGCCTATATAAGCTAACAGATAAACAAATGGAAGTCTGTGAATATATAATTGATAGCTTAGATGAGGACGGATATTTGAGAACTGAGGAAAAAGTAATTGTTGATACTTTAAAGATAGATGAAGAATTTTTTGAAAAATGCTTGATTAGTGTTCAGCAACTGGAACCTAGTGGAGTAGGTGCAAGAAGTCTTTCGGAATGTCTGATGATTCAAATGGCAAGCTTAGGAATATATAATGAAATTTTAGAGGAAATCGTTACAAAAGACTTAAATTTAATTGCAAATAATAAATATAAAGAGATAAGCAAAAAATACAATATGTCACTACAAAAATGCGTTGAACTAATAAATATAATTAAGACATTAGACCCTAAGCCAGGAAGAACATGTTCAGTAGAAAAAAGTGTATATATCCAACCAGATGTAACAGTTGAAAAAATTGATGATGAATTTATTGTATATTTAAATGAAAAAGACTCCTATCAAATAAAAATAAACAGTTATTATAAAGACATACTAAAAAATTCACAGTCTGATGAAAGTGCAAAAGAATTTATAAAAGAAAGACTAAATTCAGCAACAGGGCTTATGAAAAATATAGAAAGTAGAAAGACTACAGTACTTAGAATTGCAGAAGAAATAGTAAAAGCACAAGATGAATTTTTGCGAAAAGGAACAAAATATATAAAGCCCTTAAAAATGAAAGACATAGCAGAAAAATTAGATTTTCATGAATCTACTATAAGTAGAGGTGTAAATGGGAAATATATGCTGACACCTTTTGGAGTATATGAATTTAGATACTTTTTCAGTAGTGCTATTGAAACAGAAAACCATGAAATGGCATCTAGTACAAGCATAAAAAAAATTATAAAGGAAACAATAAAAGACGAAAATAAAAAGAAACCTTTAAGTGATGACCATATATCTAAGCTATTAAAAGAAAAAGGAATCAATGTTGCAAGAAGAACAGTTGCCAAGTATCGTGAAGAATTAGGAATTTTGTCTTCAAGTAAGAGAAAAGAATTTTAGTAAAAAGAGAAAAGAATATTAGTAAAATAAGGGGAAAAGGTTAATTACAAGACAAATGAGCATTATATAAATGAATTTAAGTATTGGAAAGAAAATTAAATATTAGGAAAAAATCAGGAATTATAACGATAACTAGAGTTAAAAAATACAAAGATAAATAAACTGTTATTGTTAATTTTGAGAGTATAAAAATAAAAACATAAAGTATAAAAACAAAGACATATAGAATCTAGCAGAGTAGAACATATAAGATTGAGTCAAAAATATTAGAATAAAAACCATAAAAATATATGGAAAAAATATTATATAAAAAAGAAAAAATACTGTACTTTGAAAATGGTGGAGAAATTGCTATAAAACAAAAAAATAAAAAAGTTTTTGAAAAACTATTGAAATCTATACGCAAATCCTATAAAATAAAATTATCTTGTGGGACTGAAATAAACACTAGGGACAAAAAAAGTCCCTGAAAGAAAGCAATAAGGAGTATGTTATGAAGAACTTATTAGAAATTCAAAAGAAACTAATTCCACAGGCAATTGAACTTATGGAAAGAAGATACTCTATTTTAAGACAAATATCTTTAAGTGAACCAATAGGTAGAAGAACTTTATCAAATGTATTAGAAATTAGTGAAAGAATAATCAGGTCAGAAACAGAGTTTTTAAAAGAACAAGGACTTATAGATGTTGCTGTATCTGGAATGACTATCACTAAAGAAGGTTCTGATTTGTTAGATAAACTTAAAGACATCATGAGTGACATCATGGGATTGTCTAATTTACAAGATAGGGTCAGAGAAAAGCTTGGAATAAAAAAGGTAATACTAGTTCCTGGAAGCTGTGATGAAAATGGAAGCTTACTAAAAGATGTAACTAGATATGGATGTGAGCATTTCTTAAGTATTTTAAAAGATGGAGATATCGTTTCAATAACAGGGGGAAGCACTATGTTGGAGTTTTCAAACGTTATTAAAACTGATAAAAGGTATCCAAATTCTACAATAGTGCCAGCTAGAGGAAGCATGGGAACTGATGTAGAGATGCAGTCTAATAGTATAGTTGCTTCAGTAAGTAAGAAATTACACTCTAATTGCAAACTTTTACATATACCAGATGAGCTGGACGAGAGTGCAATGAAAACTCTTAGCCAAGTGCCAGAGATTAAGACAACTTTGGAGTATATTAAAAGAACAGACATTTTAGTTTTCAGCATAGGTAGAGCAGATGTCATGGCAAAGAGAAGAAAACTTCCAGAAGATAAAGTTAATGAGATATTATCTAAAAATGCAGTTGGAGAAGCATTTGGATATTATTTCAACAAAGATGGAGAAATAGTTTACAAATTAAATACTGTTGGAATTGATTTAGAGACAGTTAAAGAAGTAAAGGAAACTATTGCAATCTTTGCAGGAACAGAAAAAGCAGAAGCCTTATTAGCCATATCAAATATGCATAAAAACATGGTTCTTGTAACAGATGAAGAAAGTGCTTATAAGATATTGTCATTATTATAAAAGTCAAGAACTAGCACAGAGCTAGACAACATACATTTACTTTATAGGAGGTAGCGAAAATGGTTAAAGTAGCTATAAATGGATTTGGAAGAATAGGAAGATTAGCATTAAGAAAAATGATGGAGCAACAAGATAAGTTTGAAGTTGTTGCAATAAACGACTTAACAGATGCTAAAATGTTAGCTCATTTATTTAAATATGATACAGCTCAAGGAAGATTTAACGGTGAAATAGAAGTTAAAGAAGGTGCTTTTATAGTAAACGGAAAAGAAATAAAAGTAACAGCAGAAAGAAATCCTGCTGACCTACCATGGGCTGAATTAGGAGTAGATATAGTATTAGAATGTACAGGATTCTTTACTTCTAAAGATAAAGCAGAAGCTCATATACAAGCAGGAGCTAAAAAAGTTGTTATATCTGCACCAGCAACTGGAGATTTAAAAACAATAGTATTCAACACAAACAGTGACATATTAGATGGTTCTGAAACAGTTATATCAGGAGCTTCTTGTACAACTAACTGTTTAGCTCCAATGGCTAAAGTATTAAATGATAAATATGGTATAGAAAAAGGATTAATGACTACTATACATGCATACACTAATGACCAAAACACTTTAGATGGTCCTCATCCAAAAGGTGATTTAAGAAGAGCTAGAGCTGCTGCTGGAAACATAGTTCCAAACACTACAGGAGCTGCAAAAGCAATCGGTCTAGTAATACCTGCATTAAAAGGAAAATTAGATGGAGCAGCACAAAGAGTACCAGTTGTAACTGGTTCAATAACTGAATTAGTTTGTACATTAGGAAAAAATGTTACAGTTGAAGAAATAAATGCAGCTATGAAAGAAGCTTCAAACGAATCTTTCGGATACACTGAAGAAATGTTAGTATCTTCTGATATAATCGGAATAAGCTACGGTTCATTATTTGACGCTACTCAAACAAAAGTTATGGAAGTAGACGGAAAACAATTAGTTAAAGTTGTTTCTTGGTATGACAATGAAATGTCTTATACTTCTCAATTAATAAGAACTTTAGGATACTTTGCACAATTAGCAAAATAGTCAGCTTTTAGAAAATAGAAAAGTAGATTGACAAAGTCCGAGTTTGTAGTTTAACACTACGGACTCTGGACTTTTTTTAAGAAAAAATATATAAAATACACCTAAATAATGTTACATACTATATATAAAAATATGATAATATGATATATTTAATAGGGTAAAAGTATGTACTATATTATACTTGGCAATAAAAAATTACTTTATTAAAAGGAGAGATATTTATGTCAATGCTAAACAAAAAAACTATAGAAGATATCGATGTGTGCGGGAAAAAAGTATTAGTGAGATGTGACTTTAATGTACCATTACAAGATGGTGTAATTACTGATGAAAATAGATTAAACGGAGCTTTACCAACAATTCAATATTTAATTTCTAAAGGAGCAAAAGTTATATTATGTTCTCATTTAGGAAAACCAAAAGGAGAAGCTAAACCAGAATTATCTTTAGCACCAGTTGCAAAGAGATTATCTGAAATGTTAGGTAAAGAAGTTGTATTTGCAGCAGATGATAATGTTGTAGGAGAAAATGCAAAAAAAGCTACTGAAAAAATGGAAAACGGAGATGTAGTATTATTAGAAAATACTAGATATAGAAAAGAAGAAACTAAAAACGAAGAAAACTACTCTAAAGAATTAGCTTCACTTGCTGAAATATTTGTAAATGATGCATTTGGAACTGCTCATAGAGCACATTGTTCAACAGTTGGAGCAGGAGAATTTTTACAAGAGAGAGTTTGTGGATACTTAATTCAAAAAGAATTAAAATTCTTAGGAGAAGCTGTTGCAAATCCTGTAAGACCATTTACAGCTATACTTGGAGGGGCTAAAGTTTCTGATAAATTAGCTGTTATAAATGAACTATTAGAAAAAGTTGATAATCTAATAATAGGTGGAGGCATGGCTTATACATTCTTAAAAGCTCAAGGTTATGAAGTAGGTACATCTTTACTTGAAATAGATAAAGTAGAATATGCAAAAGAAATGATGGAAAAAGCTAAGGCAAAAGGCGTTAATTTATTATTACCAGTAGATGTTGTTATGGCAGACCACTTTGCACCAGATGCAACTCCAATAGTAACAGAAGATGCTAATGTAAAAGAAGATTATATGGGACTAGATATGGGACCTAAGACTATAGCAAACTTTGTAAAAACTATAAAAGAATCAAAAACTGTAGTATGGAACGGACCAATGGGAGTATTTGAATTTGAAAACTTTGCAAATGGAACACTATCAGTAGCTAAAGCTATGGCAGAATTAACTGATGCAACTACTGTAATTGGTGGTGGAGATAGTGCAGCAGCAGTTAATCAATTAGGATTTGGTGATAAGATGACTCACGTATCAACAGGTGGAGGAGCATCACTAGAATTTTTAGAAGGTAAAGAATTACCAGGTATTGCAGCATTAGATAATAAATAAACTACTATATAGAGGAGATTGTAAAATGAGAAAACCTATAATTGCAGGAAACTGGAAAATGCATAAAACAATAAAAGAAGCTTTAGAGTTTGTAAATGAAGTTAAAGGGAAAGTTAATGCTGATAAAGCAGAAGCTGTTATATGTGCACCATTTACTTTATTGAAGGATTTAAAAGAAGCTACTAAGGGTACAAATATAAAGATAGGTGCTCAAAATATGCACTTTGAAGAAAAAGGAGCATTTACAGGAGAAGTTTCACCTCTTATGTTAAAAGAAATAGATATGGACTATGTTATAATAGGACATTCAGAAAGAAGACAATACTTCAATGAAACTGATGAAACTGTAAACAAAAAAGTTTTAAAAGCTTTAGAAGTAGAAATAGACCCAATACTATGTATTGGTGAAACTTTAGAACAAAGAGAAGCTGGAAAAACTAAAGATGTTTGTAAAGTTCAAGTTGAAAAAGCTTTAGAGAATGTTCTTAAAGATGATTTAGCAAAAGTAGTTGTTGCATATGAACCAATCTGGGCTATTGGAACTGGTAAAACTGCAACTGCTGAAGATGCTAATGATGTTATATCTTATATAAGAGAAGTTATAAAAGGATTATATGGAGAATTAGCTAATGAAGTTAGAATACAATATGGTGGAAGTGTTAAACCTTCAAATGTAGCTGAAATAATGGGTCAAAGTGATATAGATGGAGCTTTAGTAGGTGGAGCTAGTTTAGCTGCTAATGACTATTTAGACCTTGTTAATTTCTAAGGCGTTAATTTCTAAGGAGTGAAATGATGAAAAAACCAGTTGCTTTAATTATTATGGACGGGTTTGGATATAATAAGGAAGTTAAGGGAAATGCAATTGCTGAATCCAAAATTCCTAATTTAGACAGAATAATGAAAAAATATCCAAATACATTAATAAATGCTAGTGGTCTTGATGTTGGTCTACCTGATGGTCAAATGGGAAATTCAGAAGTTGGTCATACTAATATAGGTGCAGGTAGAATTGTATATCAAGATTTAACTAGAATAACAAAATCTATAAAAGATGGTGACTTTTTTAATAATGAAGTTTTATGTGAAGCTATGGACAATGCAAAAGAACATTCTCTTCATGTAATGGGTCTTTTGTCTGATGGTGGAGTACATTCACATATAGACCATCTTAAAGCCATAATCAAAATGGCAAAAGATAAAGGTGTAGAAAAAGTGTATGTTCATGCATTTACTGATGGTAGAGATACTGACCCTCAAAGTGCATTGGAATATGCTAAGGAAGTACAATCTAGTATGAATGAAATTGGAGTAGGGGAATTTGCTACAGTTTCTGGTAGATACTATGCAATGGATAGAGATAAGAGATGGGAAAGAGTAGAGCTTGCATACAATGCTATGGTTAGAGGTATTGGTGAAAAAGCAACTTCTATTGAAGAAGCTATTCAAAACTCTTATGATAATGGAAAAAATGATGAATTTATAATGCCAACAGTTATTGTTAAAGATGATAAAGCAGTTGGAAGTATAAAAGAAAATGATTCAATTATATTCTTCAATTTCAGACCAGATAGAGCAAGACAAATAACAAGAGCTTTAGTAAGTGAAGAGTTTGATGGATTTAAAAGAGAAGAAATTAAAAACTTCTTTGTATGTTTAACAGAGTACGATATAACTATAAAAGAAGTGCATATAGCATTTGGTCCACAATCTTTAACTAACACTCTAGGTGAGTATTTAGCTAAGAATGGAAAAACTCAATTAAGAGCTGCTGAAACTGAAAAATATGCACATGTTACTTTCTTCTTTAATGGTGGAGTAGAAGAGCCAAACAAAGGTGAAGAGAGATTATTAATACCTTCTCCAAAAGTTGCAACTTACGACTTACAACCAGAGATGTCTGCATATGAATTAACAGACAAAGCTTTAGAAAAACTAGGAGAAGATAAGTTTGACTTTATAGTTTTAAACTTTGCAAACCCTGACATGGTAGGACATACAGGAAGTATTGAAGCAGCTATAAAGGCTGTTGAGACTGTAGATACTTGTGTAGGAAAATTAGTAGATAAAATAATAGAGCTAGGTGGAAGTGCAATAATAACTGCTGACCACGGAAATGCTGAATACATGTTAGACCCACAAACAGGAAAGACTGTAACAGCCCACTCTATTAATCCAGTGCCATTTGTGGTTGTTGGACAAGAATTTGAAGGTGCAAAATTATTAGATTCAGGAAGATTATCTGATATAGCGCCAACTGTTTTAGATATGATGAAGTTAGAAAAACCAGAAGAAATGACTGGTCATTCACTTATTTCAAAATAGTTAAATTTAAGTAAGTAAGATAGTAACTTACAATAAAATAAACTTAAAAAGTATTTCAGTTTAAGTGCATTTTATAAAGTTTAAATAAAATGATGTAAAAAATAATAATTAATATATATTATAAAATCAAAAATTATTAGAATCATTAGTTGTACATTTTGTGTTTTATGTTTTAAATCTATCTATATATTTATGTATTGAAGATTGATTTTGAATAACAGATAAGTTAAAAATTATAAAAAATAAAATAAAAATAGAAACTTTTACAAATTTACCCATCAAATAAATTTGTATCTAATTTTCAAAAATAACTTTCTGTACTATAATATAATAAGTAGATTAAAACTAGTAGACGGATGTTTACAGTAAATGAAAATTTAACTAATAGAAAAATCGAAGGGAGATATACAAATGTCAGTTATTGAATTAGTATATGCTAGAGAAGTATTAGACTCAAGAGGAAATCCAACTGTAGAAGTTGAAGTAGTATTAGAAGATGGAGCAATGGGAAGAGCAATAGTTCCATCAGGTGCATCTACAGGAGCTTTTGAAGCTGTTGAATTAAGAGATGGAGACAAAGGAAGATACTTAGGAAAAGGTGTAGAAACAGCTGTTGCTAACGTAAATGAAATAATAGCACCAGAAATCGAAGGAATGGATGCATTTGACCAACCAGCTATAGATGCAATGATGATAGAATTAGATGGAACTCCAAACAAAGGTAAATTAGGAGCTAATGCTATATTAGGTGTTTCAATGGCAGTAGCTAGAGCAGCTGCTGATGAAATAGGTTTACCATTATTCCAATACTTAGGTGGAGTAAATGCTAAGCAATTACCTGTTCCAATGATGAACATATTAAATGGTGGAGAACATGCTGATAATAACGTTGATGTTCAAGAGTTCATGATATTACCAGTAGGAGCTTGTTGCTTTAAAGAAGGTTTAAGAATGGGAGCAGAAGTATTCCATTCATTAAAGAAAGTTTTAGGAGAAAAAGGATTAGCTTGTGGTGTAGGTGACGAAGGTGGATTCGCTCCAAACTTAGGTTCAAACAGAGAAGCTTTAGAATTAATAGTTGAAGCTATAACAAAAGCTGGATATAAGCCAGGTGAAGATGTTATGTTAGGACTTGACGTTGCTGCTACAGAAATGTACAACAAAGAAACTAAAAAATACGTTTTAGCTGGAGAAGGAAAAGAATTAACTGCTGCTGAAATGGTTGCTTTATATGAAGACTGGTCAAACAACTTCCCAATAATAACTATAGAAGATGGTTTAGATGAAGAAGATTGGGATGGATGGAAATTATTAACTGAAAAATTAGGAAACAAATTACAATTAGTTGGAGATGACTTATTTGTTACTAATACAGAAAGATTAGAAAAAGGAATTGAAAATGGAGTAGCTAACTCTATATTAGTTAAAGTTAACCAAATAGGTACAATAACTGAAACTCTAGATGCAATAGAAATGGCTAAGAGAGCAGGATACACTGCTGTTATATCTCATAGATCAGGAGAAACTGAAGATTCTACTATAGCAGATTTAGCTGTTGCAGTAAATGCTGGACAAATAAAAACTGGTGCTCCATCAAGAACTGATAGAGTTGCTAAATACAACCAATTATTAAGAATAGAAGAAATGGTTGGAGAACAAGCTAGATACTGTGGATTAAAATCTTTCTATAACTTAAAAAAATAATTTTTAAAGATTAAAAAGATAGTATAAAAGATTTTAAGTTTATCTTATAAGAAATAAAAGGGATTAGTGTTAATTGATTTTTCAAAGCACTTGTCCCTTTTTGTATTTAAGTTATTATGAAGAAAATAAATAAAAGCTTTGAAATAATTGCTATAATTCAAAACTATAGATATATTTTGATTTAAATATTTTTCTTTCTAAAATTTATTAATTTTCCTATGTAAAAATACAGTAAAATCTTCTAGCAGTTTGATATAAGTTTTGTTCGTGATTTATGACGAAATGGTCTTGAAATGACTATATTATTATGATACACTAAAGAGTAATGAAATTTAAGTAATAAAAAGATAGGAGGGGCAAGAATGAGCAACATTTTAATGGGTGTGCAAGTAGTACTAGGGATTTTACTAGTAATTAGCATAATGCCTCAAGATTCTAAGAATGCTTTACCTTCAGAGTTTGGTGGAGAAGGAAGTCAAGCTTACTTTAAACCAAAAGGAAAACAAGCATTTCTTGCTAGAGTTACAAAAATAACAGCAGTATTATTTTTTATAAATGCATTGGCACTACTTATAGTTAAGAAGTAGTGATATTGTTGAATAACTGGCCATTATTTAATTAGTGCATTTTGGTTACATTTAAAAATTAAATTTAGTTTTTAATAAAAGCACGTCAACATAAAAAAGTACGTAAAATAAAAGCTGGACTAATGATTTTATATTATTAGTCCAGCTTTTATTTTATGAATGGAGTTAGATATTTATAAAATAAATTTTTTAATATCTAGTTTTTAATATTTAGTTTCTAATATATAGCTTTTAATATCTAGTTTAGATATATATAGCTTTGATATATCTAATTTTTAATCATTCTAGTATACACAATCAACTTGATGATTTGCAAAATAGATACCACACTAAGCATCATTATTAAAAAAAAGTAGGAACTATTAGTATATTGTGTATTTGTTAATATAAACTTTAATAAAAGAGTGTTGATTATTATTGTCAAAAGCCCCATTAATTTACCAAATAAATTATAGTTCTTTTTTAAAATGGTGTTTTGAATTAGCAATATAATTGCAATTATAGTAAAAACGATAAGAATACCTACTAGAGCTATTTTAAGTGATTCAATAGGATAATCTCTTTCAAAGTTTCTGTTAGTGTATGTGACCCACCTGTGCATTCCCATTCTTGTATTTGCATATTTTTCAAAGACCTTACATCCTATTAGAAAAGCAATTTGAAATAGTATTGTAATACTATAGAGTATTTTCTTCATTAGTATTTCTCCTTATTATATTAAATTATAGACAAACTAAAAATATTATGTTGATTTATATTATAATGTTTACTACTCAAATATTATAATATAAATCAATAGAATTTAATAGTAAGACATAAATAGAATGTTGTATAGAAATTTTGTATAAAGGATAAGATGAAGTATAGAAAATTTGTATATCCAATATTATGTATAAGCTGTAGAATTATTGAATAGAAAAAAGCTATATGATATACTTTTTAGGTGAAAACTAGATAAGATGGAGGGAAAAACGTGAAAAAAAGGTTATTAAGTTTACTATTATGTATAGCTATGATTGTGACATTATTAGTTGGGTGTTCAAACAACAATTCAAATGAAGCAAGTAATAAAGATGCTAATGCAGAAAAGGTTACAGCTGACCCAGTTGATACAACAAAAGTATTTGTATCACCTAAGTGGGTAAAAAGTGTTATTGATGGAAATCAACCAGAGTCTAAAAATTATGTTATAGCAGAAGGCTCATGGGGAGCAACTGAACAAAATGAGGGCTACCTGAAACAGCATATACCAGGAGCTATTCATATTGATACAGACTCTTTAGAATATGATAATGATGAAGGAGTAAAAGACTTTGATAACTACAATATCAAACCAGCAGATGTAGTTGAAAAAGTATTACTTAGCAATGGAATTACATCAGATACAACTGTTATACTATATGGTTCTGATTCAGGAGTAGATAGAATAGCATTCATTTGTCTTTGGGCTGGTGTTAAAAATGTTAAAGTTATGGATGGAAGTATTGAAGCATGGAAAAATGCAAAATATGATGTAGAAAAAGGAGCAGTAGAGCCAAAACCTCAAAAAGAGTTTGGTGTAAAAGTTCCAGAACATCCAGAATATGTAATGGACATAAAAGATGTAGAAAATAAATTAAAAAATGACCCTAACTTTAGATTAGTAAGTATAAGAAGCTTAGAAGAGTTCTCTGGAAAAACGAGTGGATACAATTATATTGATAAAGCTGGAGAGCCAAAGGGTGCTGTATGGGGACGTGCAGGTACTGATGCAAGCAGTATGCAAGATTATATGAATGAAGATGGAAGTTATGTAGATTTTGATAAAGTATTAGGTTATTTTAAAGATATTGATGTAACAAAAGATACAAATACAGCATTTTATTGTGGAACTGGATGGAGAGCAACTATTCCTTGGTTAATGTGCTATGAAAATGGATGGAAAAACATCACTTTATTTGATGGTGGATGGTGGCAATGGCAAACACAACCTAATCTACCAGTACAAGTGGGAAATCCTAAAGATGGGGATGTTAAGTATACAACTGTAGGTGAATTATCAACTGATAAAGCTAAAAAATAATATAAAAAAGAGGATATATTAATATAGTTTTTAGAAGTAATAAGTTATATCCTATTTAAAAAAAACTTGAAGTTTTATAAGTTTCAGTAAAGAATACAAGTTTCAATAGAAAAGGGGCTGTTTCAAAATAGAAAAATAAGCCTCTTTTTCATTGTTGAAATAATGGAAATATAGTTGATTTCATACAAAAAAGAGTGTCTCATGAACTAAAAAGCTAATTTTGAGACCCCCCTTTTTCTATATTTTTTTGAGTTATGAGTAGTACTTATTTTCTGTATATATTTATTACAATATCAATATATATTTACTATGCTATCAATATATGTTTATTACAATAAAAATATATATTTGTTATTATACCAACTTATACTATAGGATATTACTAAATAAGATTATTCTGTTTTAAGATAAATATTATTATAAATACTGTAATTATGGAAAATGCAGAAGTAAATACTACAATTTGTCCAGCTAACTCACTATCAGAATTCATCTGTTGAGCCATTGTAAATGAAGAAATAGCAGTTGGAGCAGATAACATTATCATAAGTGAGGCTAATTCGACATTTCTAAATCCAAGGAAAATGCTAATTGGTAAAAATATAGCAGGTATAAGAATAAGTTTTCCACACACACCCAGTATAATTGGTCTTATATGACCCTTTATAGCAGAGAAGCTAAAAGACCCTCCTAGAATTATAAGTGATAGAGGAGTAGCAATTTTAGAAATATCACCAATAGTTTTATGTAAAAACTCAGGTATATTAATATTTAAAATGAGCATTATAAATCCTATTACAGAAGCGATTATGAGTGGATTTGTTAAAACACCTTTAATCATGTGTTTTATATTTATTTTACCACCTCTAAAAATTTCAAGTATTACGACTGATAATACATTGAACATAGGAACAATAACTGCAATTAATAAGGATGTAACACCGATATTTTTATCACCAAATAGTGAAATTGTTACAGGTATACCAAATATAACAAAGTTACTGCGAAATATACCTTGTATTAAAGCACCTCTTGTTTTATTATCTTTTTCAATTTTAGGTATAATAAAAACTAAGAGTAAAAAGATTGAAAAAATACTTATAACAGCTACAGCCATAAGTTTGAGGTTGAGAGAACCATTTAAATCTGTATTGTATATATTAAAAAATAATAATAATGGCAGGAAAGATTTGAAACAAACATTATTCATTTTATTTAAGGTATGTTCATCAAATAAACCTAATTTTTTCAGAGCATACCCAAGTGACATTGTGAGAAACAAAGGAAGAACGACATTTATAGATAGAATTAAATTTTCCAAAGTTTATTCTCCATAACTTGACAATTCGATTAAATTTCCATCAGGGTCTCTTAAGTAAATAGACTTCATTTTACCAAAGACTCCTGTGCGTTCTACAATTCCTTGCTCAATTTGAATCCCATTTTGTTCTAAGTTTGTTTTTGTCATGTCAATATTAGTATTTATTTCAAAACACAAATCAGCACTACCTGTTTGTACGTTTTTGCTGTGAGGTGTAAGTTCATGACCTTTTAAATGGACATTTATTTTGAAATCTCCAGAGTAAAGTTCATATCTTTCATTTATTTTCTTTAATGTAAAACCAAGTTTTTTATAAAAACTGATACAGTTTTCTATATTATTAGTAGTAATGACCACATGGTCTATTTTTTTTATCATAATAACTCCTCGAAATTTTATATAGATTTATTAACTATGTTGATATTTTCTTTTAATAAGCTGTAAAATAAGATTTAGTAAAATATAAGAAATAATTTAAAATTCATTGATTTAATAGTTAAACAAAATATAAGAAATAATTTAAATCTATTGAATCAATAATTAATTAAAATAGAAAAATAATTTAATAACAATTAAGCTAATCATTAATTAAGTGAGACAAATTAATGATTAGCTATAGTAAATCTAATTAATTAGAATAACTTCCTTTAAGTGTAAATCTATCTAAAATATGTCCATCCATGGCTTCAAAAAGCTCATTCATATAAAATCCCTTTTCAAGATTAAGAGTAGTATCAAGTGCAAACACATGTATTTCATAAACATGTGGTCTATCTGGAGGAGCCATACCACCATAAACACTAGCTTCTAATCTATCAATATCACCTAATTTACTATGCCAACTAGTAGTTCCTTGAATAAAATCAGTAGCTGTTATGCTTTCATTTTCCTTTAGTTCATCTTTTGTTATATTTGCAGCTAGCCAATGTATCCATGCAAATCCACATACAGGAACTGAATCTTTGTCCTCTAAAAATACAGCAAAGGACACTGTATGCTCTGGAGCATCTTCAAATTTTAGAGGTAATGAATATGTAGGCATACCACCTTTATTAAATTGATTTCCTCTTTTCCCATATTTATCTTCTATAACACCATTTACTATACCTGTACTAGTTACTTTCACAATAATTTACCTCCTAAATATATAATAAATTAATAAAAATTTTCTGTAAGTTTATTATATACTAGTTGTAAATAATGGTAAATTACTTACTTTTTTGTGTGTATTAGTTTATTGTAAAATCCCTTTTTCCTCAAGAATATCTTCCATACCATTCTCTAGCATAAAATTAATTCCTATATCTTGCATTATAGCTAAAGCATCTAACATCTGTTTCCCACGAATAGGTGTAAGTGAATATTCAACTTTAAGTGGATATCCTTCATATGTCTTTTTATCAACCAGCCCAAATTCAATCAATTCTTTAAGTTGTTCGAGCAACATTTTTTGGTTGATTCCATTAATCTCTTTTTCTAGTTTTGATAGAGAAGTTGGACCTATACGTAATCTCCATAATATAATAGACTTCCATTTACCTTTTATCATATCATGTGTTAGTTCTAATGGACATGTATATTTTTCACGAAGCTTCAAGTATAGTCACCTCCAATTTATTTTGCCAAAATACGTTTTGAAGCAAGATTATATACAAGCTCAACTTTTTTATTTGAAACATCCCATGAGTTTAATTCGTTTTTTACTAAATCTGGATGTTTTTTGCTTATGTCTCTGAGAGCATTTCCAACAGATTTTCTTAAGTATTCACTGTCATCATCTTTCAAACTAGAAAGCAATGATATAGCTACAGTGGGGTTGGTTTTAAAATAGTCTCGGATAGTCCAAACTCTAAGACCCTCTGTCACAGCTCTCTTTATATTTGGATTGTCAGAACTTAACCATTCTTTTATCACAGGAAGTGATTTATCATATCCAACTTCACTACAATAATAATCAAATGATTTAGCTAATATTTCTTGTACTCTCCAGTTTTCATCTTTACTCACATTGTTTTTTAAAAATAATAAGGCTTCAGAAATATGTATTGATATAAAGCCTAATATAAACACTGCTAATTCTCTTACTTGATAGTATTCTGATCTATATAAGTAAATTGATAGATAATAACACTTCTTTGAGTCATTATTTTTCACAATTTTTTTAGCAATATTTTCAATTTCTTTAAAACCATTTTCTATGGTAATAATTTTTGCAATTATTTCTTCCAAGTATATCTCCTCCAATAAGTAGATTAGTTTAAATTTAATACATTATTCATAATAAAAAAATTTATTTAATTTAGATAAAATAAAGACTTGTCAAAAAACGTTTGCAAGCCTTTAGTATTAGAATAAATAAAAAACAATAAAAAATCAACCTAATTTAACATATAAATTTACTTTTATTATGAGTTTTATATTATAAAAAGCTATATTTAAAAAATTAATTGAGTTATATAAATTTAACTTAATTTGCGTATACTAATAGAATAAATTATTATATAGTAATACTTAGATGGAATGAATATTTTACCAATTCTATATGATGGTGTATAATTAGGTGATAAAGCAGATGTAATAAGGATATTTTGAGTAAATTACAATTGTGCTTATGATGACTTAAACTATTATTAGAGAATTATCATAACTTTTTTAAAGCTTTATTAAGATAGTTTCAATTAATATAAAAATATATAATAATTGATTTAACTTGAAACAATAATAAAAGAATATAAAAGACGGTGTGCGAAGATATATGAAAGGTAATATAGAAGATATACAAAGGGCAATATAATAGAAAACTAAAAAATAATATAACAAGAAAGTAAAATAGGAGGAAAAAATGATACCAGGACTTAAAGAGAGTTTGTTAGGATTAATAAACGAAAGTGCATATAATCCTCTAAAAAAGGAAGAATTAGCAGAAATTTTTGATATACATTCATCAGAAATGCCAATGTTCTATAATTTTTTAGAAGAATTAGAGGAAGATGGCTATATATGTTTTACTAAGAAAAATAAAATAGTATCACCAAATCAAATGGGATATTTTGTTGGTAAATTTACAGCACATAAAAAAGGCTTTGGATTTGTAGAATCTGATGTTGAATACACACAAGATTTATTTATCTCAAGTGACAATATAAATGGAGCTATGCATAATGATAGAGTTATGGCAGAGATAGTTGTACCTGCAACTGAAGAAAAAAGAGCAGAAGGAAGAATAATAAAAATTATAAAGAGAGAAATAACTAAAATAGTAGGTACTTTTCAATCAAGTAAAACTTTTGGGTTTGTAACACCAGACAATAAAAAATTTACTAAGGATATATATATACCTAAAAGATATTTTAGTGGAGCAGTAGATAATGATAAGGTAGTTTGTGAAATTACAGTATGGCCACAAGAAGATAGAAAACCAGAAGGAAAGATTATAGAAATACTGGGTCAAAAAGGCGAAAGAGGAGTAGAAATAGATTCTATAATAAGAGAACATGGTCTTCCAGAAGAATTTCCTAAGAAGGTATTGCAAGAAGCAGAAGCTGTAGCTGTTGAAATTCCAGAAGAAGAGGTAAAAAGAAGAAGAGATTTAAGAGATTTAAACATATTTACTATAGATGGAGATGACGCAAAAGATTTAGATGATGCTATATCAATAGAGGTATTATCTAATGGAAACTTTAAATTAGGAGTTCATATAGCTGATGTTACACATTATGTAAGAGAAAAAAATAAATTAGATAAAGAAGCTTTAAAAAGGGCTACATCTGTGTACTTAGTAGATAAAGTAATTCCAATGTTGCCAAAGACTCTTTCTAATGGAGTGTGTAGTTTAAATCCATTTGAAGACAAATTAACTCTTTCTATATTTATGGAAATAGACCATAAGGGAAATGTAGTTAAGCATGAAATATGTGAATCTATAATAAATTCAAAAGCTAGAATGACTTATACAGAAGTATCTGATATATTAGAAAAAGATGATGAAAAGCTTAAAAAGACTTTTGAACATGTTGTAGATGATTTTAAGAACTCTGAAACTTTGGCTAGAATTCTTATGTCAAGAAGAGAAAAAAGAGGGGCTATAGACTTTAACTTCCCAGAAGCAAAGATAATTCTAAATGGAAATGGAGAAGTTGCAGATATAAAACCATATGAGAGAAGAATTTCTAATAAAATAATAGAAGAGTTTATGCTTATAAGTAATGAAACAATTGCTGAACATTTTTACTGGATGGGTATACCATTTGTGTATAGAATACATGAAACACCATCTTTAGAAAAAATGGAAGAATTGAGTAAGTTTATATCTACATTTGGATATACAATAAAAGGTGATAAGGAAGAAGTACATCCAAAGGCATTACAAGGGATAATAGAGAAGATAAAAGGCAAAACAGAAGAGGGAGCAATCAGTACCATAATGCTTCGTTCTTTAAAACAGGCTAAATATTCACCAGAATGTAGTGGTCACTTTGGGTTAGCAGCTAAATTCTATTGTCATTTTACGTCACCAATAAGAAGATATCCTGACCTTCAAATTCATAGAATAATAAAAGAGTCTTTAAATAATAAGATAAATGGAAAGAGACAAGAACAACTTACTACTATAGTGGATTATGCATCTGTTCAATCATCTGAAAAAGAAAGAAAAGCAGAATTGGCGGAAAGAGATGTACATGACTTCTATAAGGCTCTTTATATGAAGGATAAAGTTGGTCAAGAGTTTGAAGGTGTTGTATCTAGTGTGACTTCATTTGGAATATTTGTTGAGCTAGGTAATACTATAGAAGGATTGATAAGACTTGCAAATATGAATGACGACTATTATATCTATGATGAAAGTTCTTATAGTGTGTTAGGTGAGAGAACTAAGAAGTCATATAAAATAGGTGACCTTGTTAAGATAAAGGTTGAAGGTGTAAATGTAGATTTTAAAGAAATTGACTTTGAGATAGTTGAAAAGATTGAAGAATAAATAAAATATAAAGAATAAGGTTTACTATTTGAAAATAAGAGTAAACAGGGAAAAATTAATATCCTAAAATAAGAAAATACAGGAATATTTAAAAGTAGAAATGAGAATTTGTAGTGTTTATAGTATGACTAAATGTAGAATCTTTGATAAAAAGTAGATGTTTACAATATTTAGCGAAAAGTATATATTAAAAAAATAGATTTTTTAATAGGAAATAAGTGTATCATTCAGAACTTGAGATACACTTATTTTTTATTTTATATAATTTATATAATTTTGACACTACAACACATGTATTTTACTCAAAAGATAGAACTAATTGATGTAATCTTTGTGTATGTGTGCGTAATAAAATTCTTTGATTCCACATCAGAAATATTACCTTATGCACACTTTAATTTTTAAGAAGTAATGATATTTTTATAAGTAGCTTTTCTTTTCAATACTCTTTGCTATGAGTTGAAATTATAAAAATACTACTTAGGAGGTAAGTAATTAGGGGCATGCAATTCAGTTTACTCTGACTGGTTGTCATTTTGGTGGAGATGATGATAATATCTTTAGACACTTCAATTATTTTTAAATCACTATAGTACAGAAGTCATTAGTATATAAGCACATTTATTTTATTTATTAAGAGAAATTAAAATCTTTAGAAAAAATTTAGAAATTTCTAAATAATATCTTAAGTTTTAGAATCTATTATGGAAATATAATAAAAAATTCATAAAAATAAAATACTATAAAATGATTTGTGGGGGTGTACTTATATATGGAAATGAAAATATCAGTGTCTAATCTCAGCAAGAGGTTTGGTTCAAAAATGGCTCTTGAAAATGTAAACATTGAAATTGATAGTGGAATGTTTGGACTTTTGGGAAGAAATGGAGCAGGAAAAACAACATTTATGCGAATTCTAGCTACTTTGTTATCAAAGACAGATGGTTCAATAGATATATGTGGGATTCCTATAGAAAAAACGAAAGAAATTAGAAATATGGTTGGTTACCTTCCTCAAGATTTTTCAATGTATCCTAATATGACAGTGTATGGAGCAATGGATTATCTAGCTGTTTTATCAAATATACCATCAGGAAAAAGAAGAAAAATTATCAATAAGTTATTAAGCAAAGTAAATCTAACTAATTATCAAAGAGTAAAAGTAAAATCTTTATCTGGAGGTATGAATAGAAGACTTGGAATTGCACAAGCGTTGATTCACAATCCTAAAATTTTAATCGTAGATGAACCAACAGCAGGACTTGACCCAGAAGAACGTATACGATTTAGAAATTTATTATGTGAGATTGCCAATGATAGAATAGTTATATTATCAACACATATTGTAGGGGATATAGAGGCAACATGTGAAAATATAGCTATATTAGATAATGGAAAAGTTATATACAATGGTACAACTGAGGCATTATCAAAACTTGCTGATGGAAAGGTATATAGTGTTGAAGTAGATAAAAAGGACATTGAAAATATAAAAAATAGATTTGTAGTTATAGGTATGTTGACTCAAGGTGGAAAAGCTACACTTAGAATCATATCAAAAGACAAACCTTTTGAAACAGCAGTAGAATGTAATCCGACTATTGAAGATGGCTATATGCTTATGATGGGAGGAGATAAGATATGAATCTATTTATAAAAGAGTGTAAAAACATATTAAAAAGCACAGTTTATTATGTTTTTATTGTAGTATTGGTAGTTTTCTATATTTCACAACTTGGAAGCTCAGTTTCAGAAGACGCAAGCAAAAATATTCCTAATGATGGAAATCCATTGGTTGCACCTCAAAGGGTAGAAAATATTGATGAATACTACCTAAAGAACAACCAATATCCATATGGTCAAAAAGAATCTTTGAAGTCTGATAAAGTGATTCCAAGTGCAACTATAAGTTTGATTAGAGAATATCAAGCAAATTCATATACAACATATCCAATGGGAATTATTAAGTATATAAAATTAAATGAAAGTAAGACCCAAACTATAGAGAAGTATATTGAGGAGATAACTGGTAACAGTATTGACAAAGTAAACTCAATTTGGAAAAGTGGGGAAAATATAGAAGTAAATACTTCTAAATTATCATTTGAAAGATTTCAAGAAATAATGCGAAGTGTAGATGAAATTTTAGGTGGTGGGTCTGCGTATTCTATTGATAAATTAGAAAGATTTGGTATGATTCCAGTTACTTATGAAGAAGCTATGCAAGATTATAGCTATACAATACAAAAAGATAAAGTAACTAATGGCTATGCAAGAATTTTTTGTGACTATATAGGTATAATTTTAAGTATATTTCCAGTATTCGTAGCAGTCTTTATGTCAATGAAAGATAGACGTTCAAGAATGAGCGAAATTGTCTACTCAAAACAAGCATCAACATCTAAAATAATTTTATCAAGATATTTTGCTCTTGTATTTATGATGATGTTGCCAGTTTTAATTTTAGGAATAAAAGAATTGCTTCCTTTAATTTCATTTGCTAAAGATGAAGGTATTTCTATTGATAATTTAGCATTTGTAAAATATACACTGTGGTGGTTGTTACCAACCCTTATGATAGTTACAGCTGTAGGAGTGAGTCTGACTGTATTAACAGACACACCAGTAGCAATTATTGTTCAATTAATTTGGTGGTTTTACAGTATAAACTCTATAGGTCTTGAAGGAGATTATCCATCAATGGGACTAATGATAAGACATAATAATGTACTAAATGGAACTATTATATCAGAAAACTTTAATACTATTATGAGTAATAGACTTTTAATGGGATTAGGAGCTTTAATAATTGTCTTGCTAACTACATTCTTATATGAACAAAAAAGAAGGGGGAATCTTAATGTTGGTTCAAAGTTTTCAAAATTATTTAGTTTTAATAAAAGAAAACTTCAAATTAAGCACTCTAATTAATCTAATATGTTCAATTGGGATGTTATGTTTGATTCCATTTATACAAGGGGTAGCAAATTTAGATAGTGTTTCAGCAGCTATATGTCTTGAAAACTATGTTGTAATAGTGGGAATAATAATGCTAGTTCCTACATTTTACTTAGAGCAATCGAAGGAAATTGATGAGATAGTATCATCAAAATCAGTATCTCAAGTAGTTATACAATTAATAAGAATAATAATGTCAATTATAAGTATGCTTGTATTAATTACTGGATTTGTGCTGGTTTTAAAACATCTTGGAGGCAATTTCCCTATATTTAAATATATTGTGGGGAGTTTTGCATCAGCTATGTTTATAGGAAGTTTAGGTATGTTATTTTCAAACTTATTTAATAATACTATTATAGGATATATGGTATCTATAGGATATTTAATTTTAAATATGATGACTAGAGATAAGTACGTCGGAAATTTCTTTATAATGTCTATGAGTCGAGGTAGCTTTGATGAAAAGTATTGGTTGATATGTGGAAGTATTGTGTTGATAGTTGTGTCTCTTTCGATAAAGCCAATAAAAAGAAAGATTGGCTAGTTAGATTAAAATTGTTTACTGTAGGCAAATTAAATAGAGTAATATAAAAGTTGTTTATTGTAGGTAAACTAAGTATACTAATATAAAAATTGTTGATTGTAGTAAAACTAAATAGATTAATAATAGGCATTTTTAGGTTAATAATTAGAACTATAATAAAAGTTTTTAGATTTATAATATATGCTATCAATAATTTTATGCAATATGGATTTATTGATAATTGAATGATTTAACGCAGATAAGATTTGAATTAGTGCATTAGGTAAAATAAATATATCTTTAAATATGAATTTATATTTATAAAAGAGGCTATTATTAGATTTGAGGCTGTAAGTAGATTTATGTAGAAACAAATTTACCTACAGCCTTTTTATATTTATACTGATATCTTTATATTATAAAATATATCTCTTTACTAAATTTTATCTAAAGCTATCAAAAGTATATTTTATATTAACTTTATATGAATGGGTTTATAAAATTTTCATAAAATTTCTATTTTTGCTTAGAAACCTTATTATTCATATTATCATTAGTAGGCATGGCTCCAAAGCTTAGTTTTTCGTACATTACTTGAGTAGGAGCTAACCAAACTGTACCATTTCCAGTAAATGTATTTAAGAAACCTTCACCATTTAAAGCAGAACCAATTAAAGATTTATCTGACTTTGTAACAGAAAAATTAACTCCAGATGTTCTTGCTATTGCAAAGTTACCATCTACTTTTAATTCTTCTCCATTACTCAATTCATACTCTATAATTTCACTTTGAGGTACAACACATTCTAGAACAACTACACCAGTACCACTTAACTCTATTTGGAAGAAACCTTCACCACCAAGTAAAGCAGAAGAGAAGTTCTTTTGTGTAAAGGCCTTTACTTCTATAGTATCAGAGCAACAATAGAATAGACCTTTATCGACGATTATAGAATCATTGTCAAGGCTCATAAATAAATAGTGTCTAAAAGAAGGCTCTAAGTAAACTTCGCCAGTACCTTTATATGTAGGTTTCATCATTGACTCATTAGTAAGTGCTCCTGATATTCCTTTTTTGAAAAGACCTCCAACACCACCAATTTTAGTTTCAGAAGATATCTTTCCTTTATAATAGTACAATGCACCAGCTTCTGTTTTTATTGATGAATTATTTAATTTTATCTTAATTTGTCTAGCTTTCAAGCCAGCTTCTCTAGCAAAATATAATCCCATTGCCATCATTGGACTAGAAGCTCCTTCAAGTTTTTCAAATTCTAATACTTCAAATTCACTTCTACCATCTGATGTATTTTCTAAAATTTTTACTTTTTTGCTTAAATCCATACAAATTTCTCCCTACTATATTAAAATTTATCTCTAAAATATTATAAGATATAACTATATATTACATTTTTTTTGGGAAATTGGCTACTTTATCATCAAAGTTTTACATAGATATTAAGAAATTTTAAGAATACTTATAATTGAAGTATATTGTTTGAGTATGTATTTTGAGTAGTATTTATAATTTGTGGGTATTATATTTTATGAGAGTGTTAAAAGCTAAAAGCGAAAAATAGGTATTGGAGTATTAAAATTTTTGTTTTGAGTTTGATAGATTATTTTTAGTAATTGATTTTGACTTTGCACTAAATATAGTTGATGCAATTTCCTACAATATATTGTTACATCATTTATCATATCTTGTCCAATTAGTTTAATGTATGAGTTGTCATATTGACTAAAGCTCTTGAATATGTTATCATACAGGGTAGTCAAAAGATTTATAGATATGAAATATTTAGCAAATTCTTAGTGTGTATTAAAGAAATTTCTAGCAAAGAAGGTGAGATTTATATGGCTGGTAAAAAAATATTAGCAACAAACAAAAGAGCAAGACATGAATATTTTATAGAGGAAACATATGAATGTGGAATTGAATTAAAAGGAACAGAAGTAAAGTCGATAAGACAAGGTAAAGTCAACCTAAGTGATGGATTTGCATCTGTAGATAACAGTGAAGTATTTTTAAAACAAGTTCATATAAGTCCATATGAGCAAGGAAATATATTTAATGTTGACCCTCTGAGAGTGAGAAAATTATTGCTTCACAAGCATGAGATAAGAAAGCTTATTGGAGCAACTACTATAAAGGGGTATTCACTTATACCACTTAGTTTATATTTAAAAAATGGTAAAGTTAAAGTAGAGATTGCTTTAGCGAAAGGTAAGAAGTTATATGATAAGCGTCAAGATATGGCTAAGAAAGATGCCCAAAGACGTATAGAAAGAGAAATGACAGGGAAATATTAAACTAGTTAAAATTGTATTTTTTAGAATAAAATTCTTTATTATCTAGAACATAACATTGATTTTTATTCTTAAAAGTATTATATTATATATACATTAAAAATTTAATAAAAATGGTGATAAAGTTTGCGAAGAGTCTAATGGACTATAAACTACTCAAGGGGGCGTAAAGGTTTCGACGTGGGTTTGGAACTTGAGGCTGCGTGTCGTGTTACTCTGGGTCACGTAAAAACTGGGGAACTTTAAAATAAACGCAGACGATAATTTCGCGATAGCAGCCTAGTTGCTGCTCGTCCCTCTTAGCCCTCCTGCCGGCTAAGACTGGACGTCATTATGCAGGGAACTACTTTGAGGGTGTCTCGACTTAGGGTAGATTAATTGGGACTGGCTAAGCATAGAGCCTGCCACTTGGCGTTATGTGAGGCGAGATACTAATAAAGTTGGCTACACATGTAGATGCAGCGAGGAAAAGATTTGCGGACAGGGGTTCGACTCCCCTCGTCTCCACCATTAAAATCCACGAAAAATATTAGCAATTTGCTAATATTTTTTTTGTGAAAATTAATCTAATAACCTATATAATTAATTTATAAAACATATATGAAGGAGTAAAACTATATGGCTAAAATTGACAATATGATGTCTATATTATGGATATTAAACTCAGATAAAAAAGTTACTGCAAAACAAATATCTGAAAAATTAGAAATAAATATAAGAACTGTCTACAGATACATTGATGCATTATCTGCTAGTGGAGTACCTATAATTTCAGATACAGGTCATAATGGTGGATATACACTTTTGAATAATTTCATTAAAGCACCTCTTTTTTTCGATACAGAGGAGCAAACTGCTCTACTTCATGCAGCTATATTTGCTAAAGAAGAGGGATGTTTCTTAGATGACACATTAGATAAGGCAACATCAAAGTTAAAAATGTATTCAAATCAAAAACAAGAGGAAATTTTAACAAAACATTTAATAGGTTTTGAAGTAATAAAACCCACTGGAAAAATATCCATAGAATCTGTACTTAAAAAGTTAAAAAATAGTATAGCAAATGAATTATCTGTAGAAATTAACTACCGTACAGCTCGTGAAGAAAAATCAAAATGTAGGATTATAAATCCATATGGAATTGTTCGTTGGAATAATAATTGGTACATAGTAGCATTTTGTCAAATGAGAAATGAGATTCGTAGTTTTAGGATAGATAGAATTAGTAATGTTATAGAAACATCAAATACTTTTAATAGACCAAAGGAATTTTCAGCAAGTGAATTTTTTATAAGAGGGATTATGGATGAAACAAAAGATGAGGATAATCTTATACCATTAGTTATAGAAGGAAGTATAAATGCATTAGATAACTTATGTCAGCATTGGCTTCTAGGATATTATTTGAAAGAAAGAACTTCAAATAAAGCAATATTTAAACTTCGAGAAAAGATAATATATACATATATACCAAATATACTTATACCTTATAGAAAATCGATACAAATAGTTGAACCATTAAGTCTTAGGGATAAAATAGTTGAAAATTTACTCGAATTAATTAATCATTATCAAATTTAATAACTTAACTGACAGAGTATGTCAGTTAAGTTATTTTACAATTAGGTATATTAATTAATCATATAAGGAGCAAAAGATGAAAAATAGAAAAGTATATATGTATGTGTTTGATACTATGTCAGATTGGGAAGTTGGATATTTAACTGCGGAATTAAATACAGGAAGATATTTTAAAAAAGGATTAAAACCACTAAAAGTAATTACAGTAGGAGTTGATAAAAATCCTATTATAACAATGGGTGGGTTAAAAGTTTTACCTGAGATTACAGTTGATGAGTTTAATATGGAAAGTAATGATTTATTAATTTTGCCAGGGGGAGATACTTGGATATCTATAGCTCATGAGATAATATTAGAAAAAGCTAAAGAGGCTTTGGGACAAGGGGCTATAGTTGCAGCTATTTGTGGTGCTACTTTAGGGCTAGCTAAAACAGGTTTACTAGATTCTAGAGATCATACAAGTAATGATTTAGAATTTCTAAAAATGGTGATACCAAGTTATACTGGAGAAAAATATTATAAAATGGAATCTGCAGTTAATGATGAAAATTTAATTACTGCTTCGGGAATCGCACCATTGGAATTTACGATACAAGTTTTAAAAGTTTTAGATGTTTTTAAAGAAGAAGCATTAAGTTCTTGGTTAAACCTTTATAAAACTCATGACTCTAAATATTTTTTCGAACTAATGAATTGTAATAAAGAAATTTAAGGTTTATTTTTAAATGTAATGTAGTACAATGTAGTTTTAGATAAAATAAAAAGAAACTGAAATCTAGTGGGTAGAGTAGTGGTTTCTAGTATAGATTGCTTTTTAGTGAATTTAATTTTAAATTCAAATTCTAAATCACACTACGACCAATAGATAAGTGGTTTTTTATTTTATCATATATGTAATTGGTACTTATACCAATACAAATAGAAACGATAGCTCCTATAATAAGATTTATAATTAGTTCGATATAGAGTACACCCTCTTCCTACTTACTTACTGTAGGAACTAAGACTATATGAAACCATCACTCATAGATTGTAGTTTCTTTTGTTGTGTTATATCATAGAATAGTAAAGTGATGTATATTTTTAATAAAAACTTAGAGTTGTATATGAAATGAATTAATCAAGGGTATTATTCCTGCGATTCGTCTCCACCAATTTATAAAAATGAATAATGAAATACTTGGAAATACTAGTCAATATTGACTAGTATTTTTTATTTTGGTGATGAAATCCACCAACCATACTCCAACCACAGAAAAAGAGGTTTTTTTGAGGGTATATTGGGGTGCATTTAGGTTGTATAATTATACATTTCAATATTACATGTTCATTAGGATAATAGTTAGTAAATGATATGATTGAGAGAATAGATATAATAAACTAATCTAGTATTGTATTGTAATATTTATTAAAAAATATATTTTATATATTATAAGAATTTTTTTAGAGAGAAAGTTCTATAAAAGTGAATAAAGAAGTAGTTTTATAATATTATTTGTAACTATTTGATGGTTATTATGAAATCTTTTATAAACTATATTTATAAATATATTACTAAATATTTACAATATTCTATTGCAATTTATTTGAAAAGGTTATATATTTATAACATCAAGTGTTATAAATATATAACTTTTAAGGAGTGATTTTATATGTCTAGATCAGAGATTGGTGTTAAAGCAAATCTTGTTTCAGAGTTACTTATGATATCCTATTTTTTTATAGACTTATTATTAAAAAAGTTTATTTTTAAAGGGGAAGATATTTGGATTACTTTTATAATTTTATTCGCTTTTTGGGCATGTGACTTCATGTATAATAAAAAATATAATGATTTAGTTGATGAGGCATCAAAACTTATGTTATTAAAGGTTAATCAAATTGCATCAAAAATAATGTTATATTCTGTTTTTGTAATAGCTGTTTTCTTTTCAGCAAATCATACAAGAGCTTTGGATATATCAAATTTGGATATAGGTGTAATTCTCTTAGCAGTTTTATTTATACAATCTTTATCTAAATTAATTTTGTATATATATTTTGATAAAAGGGGAATATGCAACTAAGTGATAATATTGAAGAAAACAAAAATTAAAGAGTATAGAGAATATATAATTTTTAAGGAGTGATTTTATATGTATAAATCAGAAACTGGTGTAAGATCAAAGCTAATCTTAGAATTACTTTTAATGACTTATTTTTTATAGCTGTATTAGCGACTAAGTATATTTTTAAAGGTCCAAGTACTGCATCTCTTCCAGGACTGAGTTGGTTAATAGTTTTTGGATGTTATTCAATTTATACTAAAAAATATAATGATTTAGTTGATGAATCATCTAAATTTATACTATCAAAGGTTAATCAAATTGCAATAAAAATAATGATATATTCTATAGTAATAATAGCTATTTTCTTTGCAACGCCTTATACAAGGAATATAAATATATCAAACTTGGATACTGGTATAATTCTTATTGCAGTTTTATTTATACAATCTTTATCTAAATTAGTGTTGTATATATACTTTGATAAAAGGGGGATATGTAACTAAGTGGCAATATTGATGAAAACAAAAATTAAAGAATATAGAGAAAAACTCCTTATGACGCAAAATGAACTTGCTAAATCAGTTGAGGTAAGACGTGAGACTATTGTACACTTAGAAAATGGAAAATATAATCCTTCTTTAAAGTTAGCGATGGATATTGCTAAAGTATTCGATACCACAGTAGAAAATTTGTTTGAATTTATTGAAGAAGACTAGTGAATAGTCTATAAATATTTATAAGATGGTTAATGAAATATAGTTATTTAATTATTAAATTTGTTAAAAATATTTATATGTAATAT
>NZ_JAGWCT010000023.1:0-48750 GCF_020657815.1 Clostridioides sp. ZZV15-6597
ATATTTTTCCATATATTTTTTTTAATCTAAGTAATCTACAGTATTTTATACGAATATTAAAAATACTTATAAAAATAAAAACTATATGACACCTCTATTGGCATAGTAATTGCTTTTAAATACTTATATAAAAATTAAAAGGAGTGATACTAGATGCATATCTTAAAATCGGTGAAAAAGATACCAGGTGGACTTATGGTCTGTCCCCTGCTATTGGGAGCACTATTTAATACAGTATGTCCACAGGCTCTTGAAATTGGAGGATTTACAACTTCCTTATTTAAAACTGGTGCAATGAGTATACTTGCTCTATTTTGTCTATGTAATGGCGCTCAAATCAACATAAGACAAGCAGGCAAACCTTTGACTAAGGGCATAGTACTCACGGCAACAAAATTTATAATTGGTGCAGTACTAGGTATTATTGTTAGTAAATTCATTGGTCCTAAAGGCATAATTGGTATTACACCTCTTGCTATAGTTGCTACTATGACTAATTCAAATGGAGGTCTATTTGCTGCTCTTGCTGGTGAATATGGAGATTCTACAGATGTTGGTGCGATATCTATATTATCTCTAAATGATGGTCCATTTTTTACGATGCTTGCCTTTGGGGTAACTGGACTTGCAAATGTACCTATAGTAGCTTTATTTGCAGCACTCATACCAATACTACTTGGATTTATACTTGGTAATCTCGATGAAGATATACGAGAATTTCTTGCACCTGGTACAACATTATTAATACCTTTCTTTGCTTTTCCTCTAGGAGCTGCATTAAACTTTAACCAAATTATAACTGCTGGATTCCCTGGAGTTATACTAGGTCTTGCTGTAACTCTAATAACAGGTATGGGTGGATATTTTGTAATGAAACTTATACGTGCAGAACATCCAGCAGTAGGTGCAGCTACTGGTACAACAGCAGGTAATGCAGCTGGTACTCCTGAAGCTTTAGCCGCTATTGACCCTACACTTGCCACAATTGCGGCCGTTTCAACAGTACAAGTTGCTGCTGCTATCATTGTTACAGCAATATGTTGTCCAATGCTCGTCTCCTATTTGGATAAAAGAGAAAAAAGAAAAAAAGCTATTTTTAAAACAAATAAAAACATAGAAGTAAACTAATATTTTGAGGAGGTAAAAGTATGAACGCAATTATTCATGCAAATGAAAAAGACAATCTAGTTACATGTGTTAGACCTTTAGTTAAAGGTGAAAAAGTTTCAATTGATGGAAAATCTTATATAGTAAATGATAATATTCCTGTTTTTCATAAGATGGCTACAGAAGATGTAAAAAAAGGTGATGTTGTTTATAAATATGGCGAGATTATAGGAATTGCAACAGTTGACATAAAAACTGGTGACTATGTTCATGTACATAATATTGAAAGTACACGTGGTCGTGGAGATAAAAAATAGGAGGTAATAAAAATGAAATTAATGGGTTATTTAAGAGAAAATGGACAATATGGTATTCGTAATCATGTTTTAGTTATTCCAACATCTGTCTGTTCAAGTGAGACAGCCATAAGAATTGCAGCACTTGTTCCTGGAGCAATAGCTATCCCACATCAACATGGATGTTGTCAAATTGGCTCTGATATAGAGCTTACAGCAAAAACATTAATAGGATTTGGTAAAAACCCTAATGTAGCTGCTGTTTTAGTAATTGGCCTTGGATGTGATGGTATTCAAGCAAAAGATTTAGCATCTGAAATATCTACAACAGGAAAAAAAGTTGACTATGTTGTTATACAAGAATGTGGTGGAACACTAAAAGCAATAGCTAAAGGTGCTGAAATAGCAGGTCATATGGCTCGTGAAATATCAAAAGAAGTAAGAGTTGAATTTGATATGAGCGAAATTACATTGGCACTTGAATGTGGTGGCTCTGATCCAACAAGTGGAATCGCATCAAACCCTTCAATAGGAATTGCATCAAATCTTCTTATAGACGAAGGTGGAAGTAGTATATTAAGTGAGACTACAGAAGTAATTGGTGCAGAACATTTATTGGCTACTCGCTTTGAAGATGAAAACATAAAAGAAAAGTTTCTTAAATTTGTAAGTGATGTAGAAAAAAGAGCAATCACTATGGGAGAAGATTTACGCAGTGGTCAACCTACTCCAGGTAATAAAGCTGGTGGATTATCAACAATTGAAGAAAAATCACTTGGCTGTATGTATAAAGCAGGGGACAAACCATTCAAAGGTGCTCTTGAATATGCTGAGATTTTACCTTCAGATAAGAAAGGATTATATTTTATGGATACTCCAGGTCAAGATATAGATTCTATCACTGGTATGGTAGCAGGTGGTGCACAGATTGTAATCTTCTCAACTGGTAGAGGTACTCCAACAGGAAGCCCAATTTCACCAGTTATTAAAATTACTGGAAACAGTGATACATACAACAAAATGATAGATAATATTGATATAAATGCAGGTAGAATTATAACAGAAGGTGCTAAAATTAAAGATATAGGTAAAGAAATATTCGATGAAATAGTAGAAGTATGTAATGGCAAACACACTAAAGCTGAAAGCCTTGGTCATAGAGAATTTGGTATTTACAGAATTTCATCTACATTCTAGTTTGTAATAAATATAAGGTATTGTTTTATAAATTCAATATTTATGCAGAGACTATAAATTAAAAATCCTTTATAAATGTTTTTTCAACCCCAAAAAGAACTGTATCAAAATAGTTAAAATAATTTTGAAAACAGTTCTTTTTTTATTTATAAAATATTATAACTCATAACAATATTATTTAATTAAATTCCAGTATAAATTATAAGAATATCTTCCCTACTTTTTAAAAGAATCTACATAAGAATAAGCGTAAAAATAAAATTTAGCGCCTTCACAGATAGAAATATTTGGTATAATATGTCTGAGAGGAGTCTTCTTTGTAAGCCAATAAAAGATGGAGGATGGAATATAAAAAATGTATACTAAAAGCGCACAAAATAAAAAAATAATAATTACTTTATTGCTAACACTTATTATAATTGTGTCCTTAGTTTGTATTACTTTTGTTATGACACTACATAAAGTAACTCATAGTGAAACAGAACGCTATCTTACAGAAATCTCAGAGAGTGTCTCCACTACAATTAATGTAAAATGTAAAAGTATATTTAAAATATTATACTCTATAGGAGATACTTATTTTCAGTTTAGTGATAACAATAAAAATGTCACTGAATATTTATCTAAAAAATCAAAATTATTGGAGTTTGATTGGTTAGGTATTGTCAATTCTAATGGGAGTTTTATAGGCACTGATGAAAGTACAGGTAATGTTAAAGGACAATATTTTTATAGAAAAGCTCTTCAAGGTGAAGAGACAATTACTCCAATCAAATCTCAATCTGGTATATATGGAATTTTATATTCTGTACCACTTTATAAAAATGATAAAATAGTCGGAGCTGTTACTGCTTGGAATACTCTTGATACTATGAGAACTTTACTAAGCGTGGAAAGTTTTGGTGGTGAAGGATTTTCTCAAATCATTGACAAAAATGGAAATTTTATTGTAAGTTCAGACAACAAAAACGCGCCAAAAAATGTTGTAAACTTTTTCGACACAATTAAAAAACATGGAAGCTATACTGGTAAAAATACTCTTGGAGAAATGAAAGCAAACTTAAAAGAGAACAAAAAAGGTTCTATGTACTTTACATTGGATGATGGTATTTATAAAGCAATGCACTATGTTCCTCTGGAAGAAGAAAATCTATACCTACTTTCAATTGTTCCAGTAAAAGTAGCAAATGCACAGTTTGATTTACTTCTAAAAAAAGTAGTTTTTATCAACATTTTAATTATTATATTATTTTTATTACTTATCATATCAATTATATTTATAAATCGCAAAAATAGAGAACAACTTATAAAAATCGCCTATGTAGACCCTGTAACTAAAGGTTATAGTAAGGCACGTTTTGATATGGAAGCTAAAGAAATCATACAATCATCTTCATCAGGAACCTATTCATTAGTATCTATAAATATTCAGAAGTTCAAACTTATTAATGATTCTTTTGGTAGTGACGCTGGAGATAAAACATTAAAATACATACATGATGTAATTGCTAATTATTTGGAACGAAAAGAATTACTTTGTAGAGTTTCTAATGACCAGTTTAATATTCTTATTAAAACTATTTCACAGAAAGAAATTCTTAAGTACATAGAAAATATTACAAACGATATTAATAGTTTTAATAAAGATAAAGAATGTAAATATTTCATAGCTCTTTCTATAGGCGTCTATAAAATTGATGACCCAAATATACCACTAGTATCAATTCAAGACCGTTCAAATGTAGCACGAAAAAATATTAAAGGAAATGCTGTAAATCATCCACTTTACACATGTGTATTTTATAGTGATTTAGAACGTTTGAGAATGCTTAAAGAAAAAGAAATGGAAAATAGAATGGAAGAAGCATTAGATAATAATGAATTTGTAGTCTACCTCCAACCTAAGGTAGACCTTAAAAACAATAATATTGTAGGTGCAGAAGCGTTAGTACGATGGCAAGACCCAGATAAAGGTCTTATTCCACCAAATGATTTTATTCCTTTCTTTGAAAAGAATGGCTTCATCATCAAACTTGACCATTATGTGTTTGAAAAATCATGTGCCATGATACGAAAATGGATAGACAATGGAGAAACTCCAATACCTATTTCAGTTAATTTTTCACGTGCCCATTTAAATAATAAAGATTTTTTGAAAAAATACAAAACAATTCGTGATAAATACGATGTTCCTGCTAAACTTTTGGAAATCGAATTAACTGAAACACTTGTATTTGATAACTTACAAATGTTACTCAATGTAATAGACCAAATCCATGAGGAAGGTTTTCAATGTTCACTAGATGATTTTGGAAGCGGATATTCTTCACTTAACATGCTAAAAGAAATAAAAGTCGATACTCTAAAACTTGACCGAGCATTTTTTAGTGCTCCCAATGCAGATAATATATCTGAAAATCATGTAATAGAATCTGTAGTTGAACTGGCAAAAAAATTAAATATGAATAGTATATCGGAGGGTGTTGAAACAATCTTACAGATGGAATATCTAAAGAAAATTAATTGTGATATGATACAAGGATATGTTTTTTCTAAACCTATACCTCAAGAAATATTTGAAAAAATGGCTTTTGGAAAAACACTAGATGAAGTCAATACAAGCGATGCCATAAAATAATAGCCTGTCTCTATAAAATGATTTTAATCATTTTGAGACAGGACTTTTTATTTTTCAACATTTTAGGCTTGATTCATCTTAAATTCTCTTCTTAAGAACAATAATACAATTATCATAGCAATAAAATCTGCAATTGGCTGTGCTAACCAAACCCCATCTAAATTAAATCGAATTGGAAGTACAATAATCAATGGTATAAATAAGATAAACTGTCTCAAAAGAGTCAAAAACATAGAATGTTTAACTTTACTTACACATTGAAAATACACAGGTCCAACAATAGAAATCCCCATTATAGGCAAGGTGATTAAATTTATATTTATACCTCTTACAGCTATTTCCATTAGATTTGAATCTTTGTTGAATATGCCAACAAATGCTTCAGGAAATACCTGCACTACTAAAAATCCAAAAGATAATATAACTATAGATACTAAGATAGACAGTATTAGGGTTTTCTTTGCACGGTCAAATTGCTTTGCTCCATAATTATATGATATTATAGTTTGCATACCTTGATTTAGACCAAATACAGGCATCATAAACATCAACAAAATAGATGTAAGAGCTGTCATAGCTCCAATAGCCAAATCTCCACCATAAACCTTTAGAGAATTATTAGTAAGTACATGAGTTATACTTATAGCTACTTCCATTGCAAATGGTGTCATACCTATTGCAAATATTTTTTTTGTTATATTTATATCTAATTTTAAATTGTATTTTTTTAATTTTAAATTAGATTTTCCTCTTATAAAATAATGTGCTACCCAAATAAACACCACTACTTGACAGAGTACAGTTGCTATAGCTGCACCTTTTATACCTAAGTTAAACACAAATATGAATATTGGGTCTAATATCAAATTTAGTATACAACCTACTATCATTGTTCTAGCTGCTAACTTAGGATTTCCCTCTGCTCTAATTGCATTATTTAAAGAAAATGCAATTAGATTAAATGGAGTTCCAACCAATATAACACTCATATAGTCCTTTGCATAAGATATTGAATCTTTGCTTGCTCCCAAAAGAAAAAGTATGTCTTCTAAAAAAACTAATCCTAATACAGTTATAATTATAGAAATAATTATAGATAGTGTAAGGGCATTACCCAATATTTTTTCTGCTTCTTTCTTATTTCTTTCTCCTAACTTTATAGATAAGCTTGTACTAGCACCTACTGATACTAACATTCCAAAAGCTATTATTAGTGTAAATACTGGCATAGTTACACCAAGCCCTGCAATAGCTATAGACCCAACTCCTTCCATAGAACCAATAAAAGCTCTATCTACTATATTGTAAAGTGAAGTTACCATCATCGCTATTATTGCAGGTATTGAATACCTAAATAATAAAATCCATATTTTTTCACGTCTTAATGCTTCTTGATTTTCCATGTTGTCACCATTTATACCATGTCATAAGTTATACAAATTGGTTTATTTGTCCTTGGGTCTGTAGCTATCTCTGCATCGATATTAAACAACTCCTTTAGATTATCTTTTGTCATAACATCGTACGCATTACCTTGACAAACTATCTTACCTTTCTTAATACCTATCATGTGGTCAGCAAATCGTGCTGCGTTATTAAGTTCATGTATTACCATGACAATAGTTCTTCCTTGTTTTTTGTTTAATTCATCTAATAATTTTAGTATTTCTAATTGATGAGCTAAATCTAAATATGTTGTAGGCTCATCTAATAAAAGTATATCAGTCTCTTGTGCCAAAGCCATAGCTATCCATGCTCTTTGTCTTTGTCCTCCTGATAAATCTTCCATACTTCTATCCTTAAACTCTGAAATTCCAGTAACCTCTAAGCTCCAATTTACAATATCTCTGTCTTCTTTACTAGAATTTCCAAATCCACTTTTATGAGGGAATCTTCCATATGAAATTAGCTCTGAAACAGTAAGACCACTAGGAGCTTGAGGACTTTGTGGAAGTACAGCCATACTTTTCGCTATCTCCTTAGATTTTTTCTTATATATATCTTCTCCATTTATATATATACTTCCATTTTTAGGACTAATAATTCTTCCTATTGTTTTAAGTATTGTAGACTTTCCACAACCATTAGCCCCTATTATAGTAGTTATCTTTCCTTTTGGTATATTTAAATTTAAATCTTTTATAATATCTGTATTTCCATATGATACATTTAGATTTTTAGTATTTATACAATTCATAACAACACCCTTTCCTAATCATTTGCCAACATTAAATAAATAAAGTATGGTACTCCTATTATAGAGACAACTATACCTACTGGTATTTCTATAGGAGCAAGAATATTTCTAGATATAGTGTCTGCCACTAAAAGTAATAATGTACCTATCAACGCTGATACTGGTATTAGTCTTTTATGTCTTGGACCTATTATCTTTCTTCCTATGTGTGGTGCTATTAAACCTAAAAACGAAATACTCCCTGCTACGGACGTTGATACACCAGATAAAATCACTGCATATATTATGAGTCTTCTTCTTTGCTTCTCTACATCTACACCAAGACTTGTAGACACTTCATCACCTAAGTTCAAGACATCTATATACTTAGACTTATACATAGTTATTCCCATAAAAATCACTATAAATGGAAGTACAGCTATTACATATTTCCAACTAGTTCCCCAGATGCTACCTGATGTCCATACCATAACTCTATTAAATTCTTGTGTTGTAAATTTTAATTGAAATATCGTCAAAATTGAAGTAAAAGCGATATTTACGCCTATACCAATTAGTAGTAACCTTGATGAATTTATTCCACCTTTCCATGCAAGAGAATATATCAAAAATGCTCCAAACAAAGCTCCTACAAGTGCAACAACTGGCATTGTAAATACAGTGAGATTACTCATGCCTTCATAAACATTACCATTCATAAGATATATATAAACAACTACAAATAATGCTGCTCCTGAATTTATACCCAAAATTCCAGAGTCAGCCAAATCATTCTTTGTAACTCCTTGAAGTATTACACCTGCTGTTGATAATGCTGAACCAACCAATAACGCTATTATTATTCTTGGTAATCTCAGTTTAAATATTGCAATTTCATGATTACGCTGACCTTGACCTATAAAAGTCTTTATAACATCCATTGGTTCTATAGAAAATGAACCTAAATTTAAACTAACTAGAAAAGCAATAAAAATAAGTACCATCAAAATTGATATAACAAGTAAAGTTTTAGAATTTGTTTTTATAATATTTTTCATAGCACCTATTTATTCCCCTTTCTAACAAGATATATAAATATTGGAACTCCTATAAGAGCAGTTATAGAGCCAACTGGAGTCTCATATGGAGGATTTATCATTCTACTTAATATATCCGTATATACAAGTAGCACAGCTCCTAGAACCAAAGAACTTGGTATTATATACTTATAATCTGAGCCTACTACTCCTTTAGCTATCTGAGGAACTATGAGACCTATAAAAATAATATTACCTGATACTGAAACAGATGCTCCAGTCATTAATATTACTAAGACTATACATATAAACCTAACAATGTCAGTTTTTTGTCCTAGTCCTATTGCCACTTCTTCTCCAAGACTTAGGATAGTTATTCTTGAGGCCATAATCATAGATAGTATAAATCCAATACCTCCAACTATAAATAATAGCTTTATACCTTCCCACGTCACGCCTACAAGTCCTCCTGATATCCAAAAACTTAATTGCTGAGATAGATTAAAGTACATGGATATTGCAGATGCCAAAGAAATTAACAATGTTCCAAGAGCTACCCCTGCAAGAGCTAATTTTACGTTATTAACTCTTCCTCTTGATTTGGAACTTATAAAATATATAAATAAACCACTTATACTTGCTCCAATAAATGCAAATATCATTATGCTAAAGCTCCCATGTATAAGTTTAGGAAATTTTTGTTGAAGTACTAATGATATTGCAATTGCAAATGTAGCTCCCTGTGTAATTCCTATAACAGAAGGTTCAGCTATAGGATTTCTTGTTATTCCTTGCATTATAGCACCTGAAACTGCTAAAAATCCTCCAACAAGTGCTGCTGCTATTGCCCTTGGAAGTCTAACATCCTTCACTATTCTCATATTTATTCCATCTTCCATATTTATCAAACTACTTATAACAGTCGATAGATTCATATCTTTAGCCCCAATAGTTATGGATAATACAATTCCAAATACAAGCGCAACTATACTTATTAATATCAACGAATAAGTCAGATTTTTTTTACTAAGTGTAGTCAATTATCCTACCTCCTTTTCCCTTTTAATTGTTAGTACAGTAATATTCATTAGGTATTTTATAATTTTAAACTTATTAAAAATAGGTGTGAAAAATGAACATCATTATCTCACACCTAATAAGTTAAGAATTACTTTGTTAATTCATTTTTAACTGATTCTAATAACAACTCTTTTCCAATTGGATTATATGATTGGCTGAAAAATGGAGCTGCATCAAGTATTGTTATGTTTCCATCTTTTACTGCTCTTATTTGAGCCCATATAGCACTATTTTCTAAATCTTTTTTATCTGATTCTGTAGCTATCACAATTATATGGTCTGCATCTATATCTGTAAGACCTTCCATACTTACCATTGGTAATGTTATTCCATCTTGCTTTGGCATATTTTTAGGTCTAGCTAATTTCATATCATCATTAATTAAAGTTCCAATTCCTCCATCACTAAACACCATAAATTGCCCTGAACTTGCTAACACTGGTAAATAAGTTTTTTCTCCATTTTTTTCTACAACTTCTTTACCTAGTTTTGTAGCTTTTTCATCATACTTTTGTAACCAATCCTTAGCTTCGTCTTCTTTATCAAATATTTTTGAAACATCAGTTAACTTACTTCTCCAGTCATTTGCATAATCTTTCATCATGACTACAGGAGCTATTTCTTTTAATTGGTCATAGATTTTTTCTTGTCTTTGACTCATTATTATTAAATCTGGATTTGCTTCTAATATAGCTTCCATATCCATAGTATCCATCATAGAGTGACCTACTATCTTTACATCTTTAAGTTCTTCTCTTATGTAACTTGGTAATTTATCAGTTTCATATGAGTCTATATTTGCTGTTGCAATAGGTTTATAGCCAGCTATTAATAATTCCTCACTACTTCCTGATATATCAACTATTTTTTTAGGATTTGATGGTATCTTCACCTCTCCCTTAACAGATTGTACAACTATTGTATCTGATTTTTCTTTATTATCTGTGTTACTATCTGAACATGCTGTAACAAGTACTAACGTAGTTATAATAGATATAAATATTGCTAATGATTTTATTTTTTTCATGATTATTTCTCCTACTTGTTTATTATACTTATATGATATTGATTATCATAAGCACATATTTATTATAGCATTTTTCTAGTTTTAGTCAATATTATTTTGCAAAAGGATAAAAATTCCTAATTAATCTTAATTATATATACTACAGATAAGGTTTTCTTTTATTTGACAATAAATTTTATACCTGTTTTTTATGTAAATATAATAAATAGAATGACTTTTCAGTTAAACAGTGATAAAATGCAAGGTACAAAACAGTAATTTAGTAAGGAGGATTTAAATCGTGGTACATTTAGTATATTGTGATAATGCAGGGAAAAAAGGAGAAAAGGTCTTAGACAAAATTTTAGCGGGAACGAAGACGCTGGTAATTAGAGGTGCTGCTGGTAGAAAAATACCACATAGCAGAGTATTTCAAGGAGAGTTACTTTATTTTATGGAAAAAGGAACTTCAAAAATTTCTGCAAAGGCTACTGTTAAAAAAGTAGACAACTATGTTAAATTAACAGAAGACGAAATTTGCAAAGTTCTAGATGAAAATCAATCAAAATTAAATTTATCCGAAAAGCAAAAAATTCGTTGGCATAAAAAGTGTTTATGCTTGGTTGAGTTTGAAAACGTTCAAGAAATAACACCTCTTGATTTCGACCACCAAGGGAATATGGATGATTGGCTTATTATTGAAAAAATTGAGGATGTAGTTGTTGGTACTAGTATACCTTACAATTACGAAAAATCTAAATTTTAAAACATTAATAAAATAATAATAGATTCCTAAGTTATAACTTTTAAATTTATTCTAATAAAAAAGAGTGTTTTTAATAATTATAGAAATTATTAAAAACACTCTTTCATAATAGTTAAATTAGACTACTTGCTTTCCAATCTTTCATACAAATCTACAAATTCTTCTGCTAGTTGTTGAAAGTTCATAGATGTCATTAAATGGTCTTGTGCATGAACCAATATAACACTCATTTCAGTTTTATTACCACTAGCTTCATTTTGTATTAATTCTGTTTGGAATTTATGTGCTTTATGAATTGATTCTTTTGACTTTTCAATGCACGCTCTAGCCTCATCTATATTTCCGTTCTTTGCTTCTTTTATAGCTTCAAAAGCTAGACCTTTTGCATCACCTGCAAATCCAATTATTCCAAAAGATATTTCTATCATCTTCTCATCCATCTGTATTACCTCCTAAATATCTCTATAGCTTGATATGACTAATCCATTTTCTCTAAAAAACTCTCTGACTTTTTTAGATGTAAGTATTTTGTGCTCTTTCGTTCTATCAATTGCATAAGATGTAGAATTTAAAATATAATCATCTAAAAAAGCTGGATGAGACATAATATCCACTACATCATACTTCATTATTTCTTCTATATTTTTTATAAAATATTCTTCACTCACATTTTCTTTATAAAAGCTATCTATTAATGGAACTATTTTTGAATACTCTAAATCGTATTCAAAACCTCCTCTTATTGGAAGATTATACTTATTTACAATTTTCTCTATTATTGGTTTTAAATTTACTAAAGTATGAATATGATGATGACTATCTAAATGAGATATGTCTATTCCAAGTTCTTTTACTCTATCTATTTGAGCACAAAGTTCTCTATAAATCTCGTCATAATCCATTTTTTTAATAATTTCGTCTGTAATTCTTCTAATAAAAAAACCTTCTTTATCAACAATAGTTTTTAAGTTAGACAATAATGGTCTACCACAACTTAAAGTCATATGAACTCCACAATTTAAATCTCTATTTTCTTTAAGTAGCTTTACTCCATGTTCTACACCAGGCATATTTGCCATCATAGATGTAGACTTAACTATTCCATTATTATGAGCTGATATTATACCATAATTCACAGCTTCGCAATATCCAAAGTCATCTGCATTTATTATAATTTTAGTCATACCATAACCTACTTTCTATAAACTATCTATTAAATCTAGGAAGATAATCTTTATGAGCTTCTAACATTTCATCTAATATAGTTTTTGCCAAATCATCAGATGGAATCAATGGGTTTATACAAAGTGCCAATAGAGCAGAATCATAATCTCCATATACAGCTGCTTTGGCTGCTAAAACTTCAAATGACTTAATTTGACTTACTAACCCATGTACAGAATCTGGTAAATATCCTATACTTAATGGTCTTGGTCCATTTTTTGTTATTACACTACTTACTTCTACTGCCTGCTCATCTTTAAAGTCTCTTATAGCCCCATTATTTAATGTATTAACTACTTGGATGTCTTTTTTATCATTGTACATAGAACTTATTAGATTACAAGCAGCATCACTATAATAAGCTCCTCCTCTTTTTTCAAGTTGAGGTGGTTTTATATCTAGTTTTTCATCTTTATATAATTCAAATAATTGTTCTTCTAATTCTTTAACCACTTGACCTCTAGCTTTTCCCTCTTTAAACTCTAATAACTCATCTTCAAGCATTTCTTTAGTTTTATAATAATATCTATGATATGGGCAAGGTATAGCACCTAAAGATTTTATAAAATCAGCATTAAAATCAATTGCCTTTATATTTTGCATACTTATATCTGCTTTAACAAACTTATCTATTGCTTCATTTGTAACATCTTCTCCATCTAAAGCTACATTAAGACCATAAACCATATGATTAAGACCTGCAAAATCCATACTTATTCTATCACTTTCTACATTGAATAGTTTAGCTACATCATTTTTTAAATGAATTGGGACATTGCATAGACCTATATATTTTTTAAAGTTAGTGTATTTGAATACAGCTTCTGTTATTATTCCTGTTGGATTTGTAAAGTTCACCATCCATGCATTTGGACATAATTCTTCCACATCTTTTATTATATCAAATATAACTGGTATTGTACGAAGAGCTTTAAACAACCCACCTGCACCATTAGTTTCCTGTCCCATAACTCCATGAGATAAAGGAATAGTTTCATCTTTAATTCTTGCATCTAAAAGGCCTACTCTGAGTTGTGTTGTTACAAAATCTGCGTCTTTTAAAGCTTCTCTTCTATCTAAAGTAAGATTTATTTTCATATCTATTCCAGCTTTTTTTACCATTCTCTTAGCTAGATTCCCTACTATCTCTAGTTTTTCTTTTCCATCTTCTATATCTACAAGCCATAATTCCTTTACAGGTAGCTCCTTATATCTATTTATAAAACCTTCTACAAGTTCAGGAGTATAACTTGAACCTCCTCCAATTGTAACTATTTTTAGCTCATTTTTCATCTCATTATACCATCCTTACTTATAATTTAGTATATATTACAGAACTTTATCTGTTTATTGTCGAATAAAATTACCTAGTTGTCAATTTTTGTTAATTTTTTAGCTTCCATTTTTTCAGATGCTATAACAAATGGAATGTATATTAATATTGACAATATTAAATTAAATAGTGCTAAAGCTCCTCCAGTCCAGTCACCTGTAGCCATTGCTCCACCTAATATAGGAGGTGTTACCCAAGGTATTTTAGGTAAAATTACTGGTGCTACTAATCCAAAATCTATTGCTAAATATGATACAGCACTACACACTACTGGTGCAAGTACAAATGGAATCATAAAAATAGGATTTAAAACTATTGGAAGCCCAAATATTAATGGTTCTCCTATGTTAAATATTGCTGGAGGTCCCCCTAACAATATCATCTCTTTACGTCTTCTTCCTGCTATTAATAAAGCTACAACTAATCCTAATACCATTCCTGAACCACCTAAATACACAAATGCATCAAAGAATGAACCTGCAAGTACATGATATCCTTCAGTTGCACCTGCTTGAGCTAATGCAGCGTTTTCTCCACCTAATTTCATAAGTATTGTTTCTGTAAAAGGAAGTGCTATATTTGCACCATGAAGACCAACAGTCCAAAGTATATGAATTATAAATGCAATAAGCATTGTAGAACCTAAACTATCAGCTACATTTGATAGTGGTGCTCCTAAGTAAGTATTCAAAATATCTGTTAAGAAACTTCCATCTGAAAGCATTTTTATAAATATTCCTATTACAGTAAATATCATTATAGTTAACATTCCTGGTATTAACTTTGCAAATGATCTTGAAACTGCTGGTGGAACTCCATCTGGCATTTTTATAGTTAATTTCTTTACTTTAGATAATCTTACAAATATCTCAGCAGATAATAACCCTATTAATATAGAAGAGAAGAGTGCTGCTGTTCCTAAGTAAGTCTGTTGTATCATTCCCCATCCTTCAACTGCGCTAGTACCACCTTCTGGAACTATCTTACCAATTTGTGGAGCCATTATAAAAAATATAGATAGTGCTATAAGCCCAGCTTGTAATCCATCACTTTCATAAGACTTTGCTAGGAAATATGCAACACCTATTACTAAAAATACTGCCATCGTACCTATAGCTCCCCACCAAAGGTCTCCTCCAAACATAGTCCAATTTTCTCCAAATATACTTGCCATCAGATTTTTATATGCTTCTAATGGCAAGTTGTTTATCAATGTTCCCAATGCACCTACCATAGTTATAGGTATCATTGCTATAAATGCATCCCTTACTGCTACCAAGTGCCTTTGAGCCCCTACCTTTGCAGCTACAGGCACTATATATTTATCCATAAATGACATGAATTTTTCCATTTTACATCCTCCAGTACAATTTTATTTTGAATTATTTAATTCTACTGCTCTATCTAGGACAGCTTTCCCATTACATCTTCCATAATCCATCATATTTATAACTTCTACTGGAATATTATGTGGTTTTGCCATTTCAGTTGCTTTTCCTAATACATATCTAACTTGAGGTCCTAAAAGTAAGACATCACAATTTTCTATTTCATTTTTTAAGTTCACTTCTGATATAGCCCATATTTTTGCTTCTATACCGTTTTCCTTCGCGGCATCCTCCATTTTTGTAACCAATAAACTAGTTGACATCCCTGCTGAACAAGCTAACATTATTTTTATCATTTTCTTACCTCCAAATTAGAATTTATTAAGTATCTTTTTAAGTCACAATATCTTTAAACTATACATTTAAAGTGTCCTTATTTATTAATTTTTATTTTAATGTATATATTTTATTTTTAAATGTATATACATTTATTTCTTGATATTATTATATATCAAATGTATATACATTTCAAGAAAACTTTTTCATTTTTTCTTAATTTTTATTCGACAACAGCACTTAAAGTTAAAGTATATCCATGATGATATGTGTGTGAGTATTCAAAAACCTCACTATTTTGTAACTTACAAACTTGATTTATATATAAAAGTGCTTCTGGCTCTTCAATCTTTAAATTAGTCATACATTCCTCATTTGATATTACAGCTTGTACTTCTCTCTCTGACATAGCTATTTTATATCCACATACTTCTTCTACAAAATTATAAAGTGAATTTTCACAATGAATCTTATTTAAATTTGGAAATAACTTAACTGGCATATATGTAATCATATATGAAACCCTTGTTTCATCTGCCAATCTTACTCTTTTTATCTCCCATACATTTTCTCCTAAGCTAATGTTCAATTTACTTGATAATTCTTCATCTGCTTGAACTATTTCAAGAGATACCAATATATTAGATACTTTATAACCTTTATTTTCCATCTCCTTAGTAAATCCACTTACAGAAGATATATTATCGTATATTTTATTTGCGAGCACTATACTTCCTACACCTCTTTGTCTAGTTATATAACCTTCCTTAACTAGATTATTTAATGCTGACCTTACAGTCATTCTAGTCACATTAAATTCTTCGCTTAATTGCTTTTCAGATGGGATTAAATCCCCTTCTTTCAAACTATCTGAATTTATTAGTTCTCTTACATGATTTTCTATAACTTTATAAATTGGTTCTTTCATTTAATTCACTCCTCATCAATTCGAACTTTTATATGATAAGTTAATTTTATATACAAACAAACAAAATGTCTATACATTTAATACAAATTAAATTTTATTTAGATACCTTATATAATTTCCCAAGTTTAAGCAGATATATAAATAAACTTATCATTAATATTCCCTTTAATATACTTGATAGTGTTATACTCCACCAAACACCATTTAATCCTAATATTTCTGGTCTAGATATAAAATAAGCTAATGGTACTCTTGCACCAGTCAATACAGTAACTATTATAGAAGGTATATAGGTTCTTCCTAACCCTTTAAAAGCTCCTGTTGTTATTATTTCCAAACACATAAAAAATTGAGAGTATCCTAATATTTTAAGATACATCGCTCCTTTTTCTATTGCTTCACTTTCATCTATAAAAACAGAAAAAATACTTCCACCTGCAAATATCAATACTAAGGTTGTCATTATTCCAAGTATAGAAGATACAATTATAGCTATTTTACATCCTTTATTTATTCTAGAGTACTTTTTGGCTCCATAATTTTGTCCAACAAAGCTTCCTAATGCAACAGCCAATCCTTCAGCAGTCATCCATGATATTGCTTCTATTTGTGACCCTACTTTTTGCACTGCAACTGCAACAGGTCCCCATGAAGCTACTATTACACCAAGTAACATTGAAAATATTGTAAACATTCCACTTTGTATAGCTACAGGAAAACCTAATTTATATAGCACTTTATAGTATTTAAGTTCTATTTTTCTGAAGATTTTTATCTTAAAATACTCCTCTTTACTCTTAAATATTATATATAGAAAACACGTAGTAACTACTATTTGTGCAAATACAGTAGCAATAGCAGCTCCTGCAACTCCAAGTTTTGGAGTAGGTCCCCATCCAAAAATTAGCACAGGGTCAAGTATAATATTGGTTATTAGGCCTATTGTATTGATGCAAAAAGGTGTTCTACTATTCCCAAGTCCATTGAAAATTGCTGTAAATACTGGATTGATAAAATAAAATACCATACCTAAAGCTACTATTATTAAATATTGTCTGGACATAGATATAACTTCTAAATCTCCCAATCTGAAAAACCCTATTAGTTGTTTATTGAGTACTATCAAAACCATAGTATACATTATTGCCAACATAATATTTATTTCTACTGCTGATTTTATATATGATTTAGTTGTGCTTATATTATTTTCTCCTATACTTTGTGCTACCTTTACTTCCCCACCTACTTTTGAAATCATAATAAATGCCATTGCAAGCCATGGAAAAAATCCAGCTGTCCCAACTGCGGCTACTGCTTTACTTCCAGCTTTACCAACCCATATCATGTCTATCATATTATATCCCATTTGTATAAATGAAGTCCCCATTATTGGAAGTGATAGTCTAAGTAACTTTTCAGTAATCCTTCCTTCTGTTAAATCAAGTCTATTTTTCATTTTCCACCTCTGTCTTTATAATCTATCATGTGTTATTTCTCTATAACAGTATACTTAACACTTTGGATATTTACATTATTATTTCCAATCATGAATACAAATTTTACTCTATACAATATACCCTATTTATAAAAATTTAATTATAATAATCATTTTTAATAGTTTAATATAAATCATAGGTCTATATAGCTTCAAAATTTATCAACTCTAGAAAAATACTACAGTGTTTGTCTTTGACTTATGGCAATATATATAATTATATCCCTATATCACTATTATAGTTCTTATTTTAATATCAGTTAAGCAAGTATATCAAAATCACTAGCAAACTTGTTATATAAGCTAAGATGCTCCACTATGTTTTCCAAATATTGACAAGATTTTTTTGGGTTGATATACTAATACTTAAAATATTTTAAATTCGTGTGAGGTGAAGCAATGAACATAAATGAATATATTAAAGACTCTGTTTTAGTTTTTGATGGTGCAATGGGTACATACTATTCTAAACTAAAAAATAGTCCTTTCAATTGTGAAATGGCCAATATAAACGATTCATCTACAATATTATCTATCCACAAGGAATATATAAAAGCTGGATGTATGGCTATTAAGACAAATACTTTTGCAGCAAATGAAACACTTCTAGAGTGTGATTTTAAAACGGTCAAAGATATTATAAAAAGTGGCTATGAAATTGCATTAGAGGCAACAAGAAATACAGATGTATTTATATTTGCTGATATTGGCCCAATACCTGCTCTAAATGATAGAGATTTGTTACCTGATTATAAGAAAATAGTAGATGTATTTTTAGAAATTGGAGCAACTAATTTTCTATTTGAAACATTTAGTAGTGATGAATATTTACCAGAAATCTCAAGTTATATAAAGGAAAAACAACCAAACGCATTTATCTTAACAGAATTTGCAGTTAATCCAGAGGGCTTTACTAGGCTTGGAAAAAGTGGAACTAATATCTTTAAATCTATTTCCAAGGACAAAAATATTGATGCACTAGGATTTAATTGTATCTCTGGTCCCCACCATTTATTACATTTTATAAAGACACTTGATATTAATGACAATATAGTTTCTATTATGCCTAATGCAGGCTATCCAACTATTATCAATAATCGTACATTTTTTGAAGATAACTCAGACTATTTTTCAGAACAGATGCTAGAAATATTAAATCAAGGAGTTCATATACTAGGTGGATGCTGTGGTACAACACCTGAATTTATTAAAAAGACTGTTGAAATAATAAATTCTTCATACAAAGGCAATGTTGACATAAAAAATGATATTTCTCCAAAAGAAAAAATTAAATCTGTAACAAAAAACGAGCTCTTAGAAAAGCTTGACGTAGGTAAAAAAATTATAGCAGTTGAATTAGACCCTCCTATTGATACAGATATTGATTTTTTTATGAATAGTGCTGAAAAACTAAAAAACTATGGAGTTGATGCAATAACAATTGCTGACTGCCCTATAGCAAGAGCAAGAGTTGATAGTAGTTTATTAGCTTGCAAAATAAAAAGAGAGTTAGACATCACTCCTATACCACATATGACATGTAGGGATAGAAACATTAATGCTACAAAAGCTCTTCTTTTAGGATTAAATATTGAAAACATAAACAATGTGTTAGTAGTAACTGGGGACCCTATACCTTCTGCTGAAAGAGATGAAATAAAAGCTATGTTTAGTTTCAACTCCTCTATACTAGCAAATTACATAAAAACTTTAAATGAAAATACCTTTAATACGTCATTTAATATATTTGGAGCTTTAAATATAAATGCAACAAACTTTGATTCTCAACTTAAGCATGCTAAGATTAAAATAGAAAATGGGGTTACTATGTTTTTAACTCAACCAGTTTTAACAGAACAAGCTCTATTAAACTTAAAAAAAGCTAAAGAAATACTTCCTGCAAAGATATTAGGTGGAATTATACCTGTAGTAAGTTACAAAAATGCTTGTTTTATGAATAATGAAATTTCAGGAATTACTGTCTCACAAGAAATTATAGATATGTACAAAGACGCTTCAAAGGAAGAAGCTACTAAACTTGCTATCAATATATCAACTCAAATAGCAAAAGAAATTGAACCTTATGTAGATGGTTATTATATCATTACACCATTTAAAAGAATTGACATAGTATGTGATATATTAGCAGGTATTGACAAATAAAATAATTATAATACAAATACTATTAAGATATTATAATGTTTATTTATTAAAGTATAGTGTAATTCTAGAAAGCCTTGTATTTGAATCATTTAAGCTAAATTATAGATTGTAATTTTTAGATGATTTTGATAATATATATGTATATTATGGTAATATTTATAGCTATACATTAATTATGAGGAGATTTTGTGAAACATTTTTTCACAAAAAATTTGGGATATGGAAATAAATAAAAAATTCAATAGAGTTGATATGCAAGTTTCAATACTTACTGCAATTATTGTAATAATTTCTTCTTCATGTGTTTATTTTTTTAATTATGCACTCACTTATAATGATATGATTTATACTTTAAGTGAGAGGTCAAGACATATATATAAATATGTAGAAAAAAATCTTGATAAAGATACCTTTATTGAAATTAATTCTGAAAAAGACCACTCAAAAGAGTCTTATAAAAGTGCTAAGGTGCTATTGGAATCTGTAAAAAATACTACTGGAGTTATGTACCTATACACTGCAAAAAAAACAAAAGACAACTCCTTGGTATATGTTGTTGATGGTTTAGATTCATCTAGAAGTGATTTTAGAAATGCTGGTGATTTGATAGAAAAAGAGATTTGGGGTGACCTTAACAAAGCACTAGATAATAATATATTGCTACCTAAAAAAATAAAGAAAACGTCCTGGGGACACATATTTATATCGTATTTTCCTATCCATAATGATGCCGGTAAAGTCGTTGGAGTAATGGGAATTGAATTTGAAGCAAAACATCAATACAATACTTTTAGATTTATAAGTATAGTTACTCCTTTTATAGCTTTATTAACTTGTTTAATATCCGCATTAGTAGCAGTAATCCTATTTAAACGTATATCTAATCCTACATATACTGATTTTGCCAATACTGATTATCTAACAGGCTTAAAAAATAGAAATGCTTTTGAAATAGATATGAATAACTTAAACAATTCAAATCTCAAAATACCAATTTCTATAATGTCAATAGATTTAGATGGTCTTAAAAAAATCAATGATAAATTTGGCCATCAAACAGGAGATTTATACATCAAAAATGCAAGTAAAATTATACAAGATGTAATAAATAAAAAGCATATAGTTTATCGTGTTGGTGGAGATGAGTATATAATTATTTTGAAAGATTCCTATCGTGAAGAAATAGATAGTATTGTCGATAAGATTAACTTAAAAATAATTGAAGAAAACTCTACTAATGAATTAAATTTATCCATGTCTATTGGATATGCTGTCTTTGATGAAAACTTAGATACCTCTTTATTTGATACATACCATCGTGCAGATTCTGAAATGTATTATAACAAAAGAAAAACTAATAAAAAAGATTAATATTTATTTTAAATTTATATAAAAAAGTCTATTCTATAAACAATAAATTATAAGAATAGACTTATTTATATGTGTATTTTTATACAATAACTTCTTTAATTAAAATTTGCTCTTTTTTCCAAACGATTTTTTATAAATTCATGAATTACTTTAACTAATACATTTGTAATTAATATCAATACAGCCAGTGCTGCTGCTTGTGCTGTACTTCCCTTATCATCCAACTGTACAATTGATATAGCTGCAACCTTCGAACTTGCTGTATATATAAAGACTAGCGCTGATATTGTTACCATAGAATTTAAGAAAAAATACATAAAATTTTCTAAAACTGCTGGCAAACAAAGTGGTATTGTTACATTCTTAAGAATTGATGCACTATTTATTCCCATCGATTTTGCCACCATGTCTAATTCTTTGTCTACTTTCTTAATAGCTGTAGTTGCAGTTATAAATGCCACTGAGAAAAAGTGTACTACATTACATATAATCATGATAAATAATGTTCCATACAATCCATTAAATAAGTTTTTAATGTATATTGTATCCATCAAATTAAACTCTAATTTATTAAAAAATAGTACATAAGCTATACCTAACACTAACCCTGGTAATGCCATAGGCAATGTACTTAAAAAATATCCAAATGACTTTAAATATGGAGCTTTTTCTGTTTTTTCGTTTAGATATGCAAATAAGAAAACAAAACTTGTACCAAGAATCGCTGTCAGTAATGACATTTCTATTGAATTTATAAATGGCTTAATTCCATCAATACTACTTTTCATAGAAAAGTGTTCAAGTGTGAGTCTTAAATCATATGGCCAAACAGATATTAGTGAAGATAAGATTACAGTCAACATTACAGCTATTATTCCAAATGCAATAATTCCTACAATGACTCCAAACATACTGTCTCTTAACTTATTAGATTTAACCTTATATGGGATTGATTTTGAATTTATATATGAATTTTGATTTTTTTCGATTTTTTTAGTTACTATAAAAGATATTATTGCAGGTATTAAAAGTAATATTGATACAGTTGCTCCCATAGGCATATTTTGCTGCCCTATAATTTGCTTGTATACATCTATTGATAATACATTGAAATCTCCTCCAATAACTTTTGGAGCTCCAAAGTCTGTAAAGCACAATGTGAAGGATACAAATGCTGAGCTTATTAAAGAGTACTTAATACTAGGTATCGTTATACTTAAAAACTCTCTTATCTTGCTTATTCCCATAGCATTGCTAGCTTCATATAATCTATAGTCAGTTGAGTTTAGTGATATATAAAGTATTTGAAATGATTGAGGAAATACATATATAATTTGTGCTAATACTATTCCAATTGAACCATATATCGGAATATTTATTCCAAGTAAATTAGTCACTACTCCTTGGTTTCCAAATAAATATACCAGACCTATAGCGTGCATCATTGTAGGAGCAAACATAGGAAACATCGCTATAGATTTAAGAAGTCCTTTAAACTTAATCTTTGTTCTTGTTAGTGCATATGCATAGACTAGTGCAAGCGTTAAAGATATTATAGTTGATATAACAGATACAAATATTGTATTTTTCAGAGAATTTAACAGTGCTTCAGAAGCTAAATATTCTCTAAAATTTTGTAACCCAACAAAAACTCCATCTTTATCTAAAAATGCTTGTACAAACAGATAGATTATGGGTGCCAATAAAAATATTACCAAAGACATAACTAATACTGTAAGTATACATTTTTTTATATCTAAATTCATTTTAGATTTAATATTTATACTTTTAGAACTTATAGCATTATTATTCATATATTTATGCTCCTTTAACTTTTGGATACTTTAAATAGTATTTTTCATCTATACTTACACTTACAAAGTCGCCTTCTACTAAATTTAAATTAACCCATTCTTTTATAGAAACATCACTTATTATAAAGTTTTCATTTAATTTATCTTTTATTTCCACTCTCAATAGATTCCCTCTAAATTCTATATTAGATATTGTTCCATGATAATTTTCTTTTGTTGACTTTTCTATTTGAACATATTCTGGTCTTACAGTTAATATAGAATCTCCTCTATCAAAACAGTTTGTATCTCCTATAAATTGAGCTGTAAATAGGTTTTGAGGATTTTGATATATTTCTTCTGGAGTCCCTATCTGCATTATGTCACCACCATTTAAGATTGCAATTTTGTCTGCCATAGTTATAGCTTCTTCCTGGTCATGTGTTACCATTATTGTTGTTATATTTAATTCTTTCTGTAACTTTTTAATATCCATTCTAAGTTTGTGTCTAACCTTTGCATCAAGTGCAGACATTGGCTCATCTAAAAGTAAAAACTTTGGTTCAAGTGCTAATGCTCTTGCTATTGCAATTCTCTGTTGTTGACCTCCTGACAATGCTTTAGGATACTTATGAGCTTCATTACTCAATCCAACTGTTTCAAGCACTTCTCTAACCTTCTTATCTATCTTTTCTTTTGGTACCTTTCTTTCTTTAAGCGGAAAAGCTATATTGTTATATGCTGTCATATTTGGAAATAATGCATATGATTGAAATACTATCCCAAAACCTCTCTTTGATGGCTCTAAATCTGTGATATCTTTATCTTGAAGAATTATAGCTCCACTATTTACATCTTCAAGCCCTGCTATTATTCTAAGTAATGTAGTTTTTCCACATCCACTAGGCCCAAGTAAACATAGAAATTCACCTTCTTCAATATCTAAACTAATATTATTTAACACTCTTTTTTGGTCATAACTCTTGAACACATTATTTATTTTTAAGTAACTCATATCTAATCTCCCCTTATACAATTATATTTGTTTTTTTAATTTTGTTTTTTAATTTTTCTTATAAGTTTTTTTCTCTATTTTTATTAAAAAATCCATTTAACTTTTACTTACTTTCAGATTTTGAACCATATTTTGATTCCCAAGTTTTTAACACTGCACTTCTATTTTTTGATGCAGAGTTTAAATCAACTTCTTTAATCAACTGTTCTAATGGACGTTTAGAGTAACCTTTTGGTACAGTATTATCTGTCTTTATAGAAGTCACTGCTACTTCATGTGCATATCTGTCCATAGCTGAATCACCTATTGCCCAATCTAAAAACAATTTTGCTTCTTTTTTTATATTATCTTTCTTAACCAAAGCATTTGCTTCTAAATCCCAACCTGAACCTTCTTTTGGAAATACTACTTCTATAGGTTCTCCACTAGACAATTGCTGTGTAGCTCTATATCCAAGTGTAATGCCTATTGGGTATTCTCCTGAACCAGCTAGTTTTGCAGGTTTTGAACCTGAATGTGTATATGTAGCTATATTCTTATGTAGTTTATCCATATAATTATAAGCTTCTTTTTCACCCATCATTTGGATAAGTCCTGATACTGTAAGATAACCTGTACCAGATGATGCTGGATTTGGCATTGTTATAAGACCTTTGTACTCTGGTTTTATTAAATCATTATATCCTTTTGGAACATCCAGCCCTAATTTTTCAAGTTCTTTATAATTAACTACTATTGCTGTCTCTGGTACACTCATACCTACCCATGATACATTTTTTCCAGTATCCTTAAATCTCTTATCTACCTTGTCATAGTTTTTAGGCTTATATGCTTCAAGTGCCCCATCTTCTTTTAGTTCTATCATGTTCATTGCTGATAATCCCCATATAACATCTGCTTGTGGATTATCCTTTTCTACTAATAATTTTGAAGCTATTACACCATGAGAATCCATCACTATTTCTACATCAATATTAGGATACTCTTCTCTAAATCCTTCCATATAGTAAGATATTTGCTCTTCTTCTAATGCTGCATATATTGTAAGTTTATTATTTCCTTTTCCTTGAGTAGTTTGTGGTGTTGTTGATATGCAACTTGTCATAAATGCAATTACTACAATACACAGACAAGTAAATATAAATTCTTTCATATCTTCCCCCTTTTTTGTGTTTTTATCTTTTTTTAATTGTTTTTTATTGTTTTTGTTTATGTTTATATAATACACCTAATATGTTAATATGAAGTTAAGTATAAATTAACAATTCGTTAATTTTTAGAAATTTTTGTTAAATTTATTATTTTTTTACAAAGTTCTATGCATATAGACCCTTATATCTTCATAAAACTTCTTATAAAAAACACCCTTTTACCCATACGAGTATGATTTTATTTGAAGTTTTTTTATATACAAGGTAGAATATACATAACTTTTACATCAGGAGTGTTGAAATATTGTACAAAATAAGCCTAACTCCTATAAACTAGGACGTTAGGCTTATTTTTTATAAGTATTTAATTATCCAACTAAATCATTTTTCTTTTTTTCTTCAAGTGCTTTTTTAAGCACCATATCCTTAACCTTCATAAGTCTAGTAGTACTTGCTCTCTCATTTTCTTCAAGCTTCATAGCAATATACTTAATAGTTTCAATGTAATTTGGTATCATTACATTTTCAAGAGCATTAACACGTCTACGTGTCTTTTCTATCTCTTGTGCAAGAAGCTGTGCACTTTTTTCACTTTCTGCAAGTCTTAAAAGTGGTTCCATTGCATCTGAAAATGCTTCCATAGCAGAATCTAATTCCCCTGATGTAAAAGCAAGACCATAAGGATAAATATCACTTTGATTGTTTTCAGTTTTAAAGTCAAACACAGGAACATCAACACTCATTATATTTCTTGTAGAAACACCTACAGAAACAGATTGTTTTGGCATCATAAGTGCTGAACCTAGATACTCCTGACTCATAACTGCCCTTGCAATTATAAAATTTTTATAAGCAGCATCAAGAGCATTTTCTGCTTCTTCACGTAATCGCTTATTTTCTCTTACAATTTCAAGAAATTGTTTCATAAGTTCATCAAGCTTATCTTTAAGAAGCTTATGACCTCTTGTTGCAGTTTTAAGGAGTTTCTTAAGTCTAGTCATTTCCATACGTGTTGGATTTATATTTAATCTAGCCACAGATATCACTCCTTAGGCATATATTTTTCAAAATATTCATCACGAATACGTTTAAGTTCACTTTTTGGTAGCATACTAAGAAGCTTCCATCCAATTTCTAATGTCTGCTCAATAGTTCTGTCAGTTCTAAACCCTTGTGAAACGTATTCTTTCTCAAATTCATCTGCAAATTTTGCATACATTAAATCAATTTCAGAAAGTGCAGATTCACCCAGTATTGCCATAAGTTCTTTTGCATCTTTACCTCTTGAGTATGCTGCAAAAAGCTGGTTCATTGTATCTGCATGGTCCTCACGAGTCTTACCTTTACCAATCCCCTTATCTTTAAGACGAGAAAGTGATGGTAAAACATCTATAGGAGGCTGTATATCTTTTTTGTAAAGTTCACGGTTAAGTATAATTTGTCCTTCTGTAATGTATCCTGTAAGGTCAGGAATTGGATGTGTTTTATCATCCTCAGGCATTGTAAGTATTGGAATCATTGTTATAGACCCTTCATGCCCTTTCATTTTTCCTGCTCTTTCATACATTGTAGCAAGGTCAGTATAAAGATAACCTGGATATCCACGACGTCCTGGAACTTCTTTTTTAGCTGCAGAAACTTCACGTAATGCTTCTGCATAGTTTGTAATATCTGTTATTATAACAAGTACATGCATATCTTGCTCAAAAGCAAGGTATTCTGCTGCTGTAAGTGCCATTCTAGGTGTAGATACACGCTCTACTGCTGGGTCATTTGCAAGGTTTACAAATACCACAGAACGGTCAATTGCACCAGTTGCTTTAAAATCACTTATGAAGAAATCTGCATCTTCAAAAGTTATACCAACAGCTGCAAATACAACGGCAAACTTAGAGTCAGTTCCACGAACTTTTGCTTGTCTTGCAATTTGAACTGCAAGATTAGCATGTGGCAAACCAGAACCTGAGAATATAGGAAGTTTTTGCCCTCTAACCAAGGTATTAAGTCCGTCTATTGCAGAAACACCAGTCTGTATAAACTCAGCTGGATAATCACGCGCTGCTGGATTTATAGGTGCACCATTTATATCAAGTCTCTTATCTGGTATAATTTCTGGTCCACCATCAATAGGTTTACCCATCCCACTAAAAACACGACCTAATATGTCTGGTGAAACTCCAAAATCAAGACTCTTTCCTAAAAAACGTACTTTACTTTCAGCAAGGTTTATACCTGTTGAACTTTCAAAAAGTTGGACAAGTGCAGTATCTTCATTTACTTCTAGAACTTTACAACGACGAATTTCTCCACTTGAAAGCTCAATTTCTCCAAGTTCATCAAATTTTACACCTTCTACGCCGTTTATTAGCATAAGAGGACCGGCTACCTCTTGTATTGACTTATATTCCTTTATCATAGTTCTTCAGCCCCCCTCTTTTTAATAAGGTCAGCAAGCTCGTTGTCTATTTCATCTTCAATTGCATCGTAAGCAGCATCTAGTTTATCTTCTTCTACATACTTAGCACGACCAATCTTTTCAAGAACTGAAAGCTTGATAATATCATTTATAGTAACATTTTGCTTAATAGCATCTTGTGCTGACTTATAGAATTTTAGAATAAGCCCCATCATTCTATATTGTTTATGAAGTGATGTGTAAGTATCAACTTCATGGAAAGAGTTTTGATGAAGGAAGTCCTCTCTTATAGAACGAGTAACTTCTAATATCAATCTATCTCCATCTGAAAGTGAGTCAACACCAACCAATTGAACTATCTCTTGAAGCTCAGATTCAACTTGCAAAAGTTTCATAGCTTGAGCTCTTTGAGCTGAGAAATTATCATTTACATTTTTATCTGCCCATACATCAACTTTCTCCTGATAAAGTGAATAACTTGTTAACCAGTTAATTGCTGGGAAGTGACGTTTGTATGCTAATGAAGCATCAAGTCCCCAGAATACTTTTACTATACGAAGTGTTGCTTGGCTGACAGGTTCTGATGTATCACCACCAGGAGGAGAAACAGCACCAATTGCTGTAAGAGTTCCTTCTCTGTCATCCATACCTAGACAGTTTACTTTTCCTGCTCTCTCATAGAATTGAGCAAGACGCGAACCTAAATACGCTGGGTAACCTTCTTCACCTGGCATCTCTTCCAAACGACCACTCATCTCTCTAAGAGCCTCTGCCCATCTTGATGTAGAGTCTGCCATAAGTGCAACACTGTATCCCATATCTCTAAAATATTCAGCTATTGTAATACCAGTGTATATAGAGGCCTCACGTGCAGCAACTGGCATATCTGATGTATTGGCTATAAGTACTGTTCTTTGCATAAGTGACTCGCCTGTTCTTGGGTCTTTTAGTTCAGGGAATTCAAGAAGAACATCTGTCATTTCATTTCCACGTTCTCCACATCCTATATATACAACTATATCTGCATCTGCCCATTTAGCAAGCTGATGCTGTGTAACAGTTTTTCCACTTCCAAAAGGCCCTGGAATAGCTGCTACACCACCTTTTGTAATTGGGAAAAATGTATCTATAACTCTTTGACCTGTAACAAGAAGTGAATCTGGTGTTTTCTTTTCCCTATATGGTCTTTCTTTTCTAACTGGCCACTTTTGCATCATAGTTACAGCTATATCATTACCTTTTTCATCTGTGATAACACAAACTGTATCCTCAACAGTAAATTCTCCAGAATATATTTCTTTTATAGTACCTTTTACTCCATAAGGAACCATAATCTTACATTCCACTACAGCAGTTTCTTGAACTACCCCAATTATATCTCCTGCTACTACTTTATCACCAGCAGACTTTTTAGGTTTGAATTCCCATTTAATTGTTCTATCAAGTGAAGATACTTCAACACCTTTAGTTATATTAGTACCTGAAATCTCATACATTTTTTCAAGTGGACGTTGAATACCATCATAAATAGTTGAAATAAGACCTGGCCCAAGCTCAACACTCATAGGCATTCCAAGAGAAACCACTTCTTCTCCTGGTCCTAGACCAGAAGTTTCCTCATAAACCTGTATAGAAGCCTTATCTCCATGCATTTCAATAATCTCGCCTATAAGATGTTTATCAGAAACTCTTACGACGTCAAACATATTCGCATCTCTCATGCCCTCCGCTACGACAAGCGGTCCTGACACCTTTACAATTGTGCCTGTTTTCATATTCTCTCACCTGCAATCATATACTTTATCAAAATTTAAATATTCCCTCCTATATTTTATCAATACATTTTTTTAGCATTAACAAAATTTGAGATTGTCTCTTATTCAATTTGCATCTATTCTTTAAATAATATATCTGCACCTATAGCACGTTTACTAGATTCTCTTACTTCATTCATACCTAATCCCATACTTCCTCCAATACCTGGAATAACTATAATAGCAGGAAGTTGATAGTCTTTGTATTTTGCTATTGATTCTTTTGCAAGCAATGACGCCTGTTCTGTAATATAAATTATCGCATATTCATCTTCAACCAACTTATGTATACTTTTTTTAATTTCGTCACTATCATAGGCTGGGAAGATATCTATTCCAAGAGCTAAAAATCCCATGATGCTATCTTTATCTCCAACTACTCCTACTTTATACATAAGCATCCCTTAGCCTTTCTTTTATAGTATCTGCGTCTATATTATTAAGCTTACTAGTCATAATAATCCTAATTGTTTTTATTTCTGATTCTTTAGCATATAAATATGCAATTAGCGGTTCTAGTGTAAGAGGTTTAAATTTTGCGTCTCTAACATATTCCATAAGATAATCATCACAAAGTTTTTCAAAGACAGTAAATCCACTATCCATACCATTTTTACAGACATCAGAGTAAGAAGTAGATTTAAAACATGATGCTGGAGTGTCTGAAGAAAAAGCTTCTAAGAATTTTTCTTTATCAAGTGAACCACCTGAAACAAACACATTCATAAACATATCAAAATCTTTCTTCATATTTTTAACTCTTATAAAACTCTTTAGATTTGTTAAATCACAAACTTTCATAACATAATCTATTACAAATTTATTTTGGCTTTCTGTAGCTGTCTCTTTCATACTTGAAAAAGTTGCTTTATCTAAAACAATATCAACCATTTGACCATTTTGTGTTTTACTATAAATCTCAAATGCATCTGTTATTGCTCCTGCCATTATCTTAGGTAAATCACTAAAACTACGATTTGCTAAAGATTCTTTAAGCTTAGCAAGTGGAATTGTACCTCCATCAATTAAGTACTTTTCGCCATCTACACCAGAGATTTCTTCTTTAATCAAAACTTTTAAGTTATGATAATCATTTTTATAAAGGAATACATCAACAAATTTTTCTTCAGGGGCTAGACCTTTAAGAATTTCATATGTTTTAGATAATTCTTGAGTCAAAACATTCTCAAAATTGTGAACATTATTGTTTGACGAATCCGTATAACCTGCTTCTGCTATAATTCTTAAAGAGTCTTCAGGGCTTTTAGCTTCTGCCATTTGAATAAACATTTGTCTGTTAAGAAGCTGTTTTTCAAGCACTCTTATTCGTGCCACGGCATAGGGATAAGTTTTTTCTTCTGCCATTTTTTAACCCCCCTCCTTAATTAAACAAAATTTCTGCTGCAATTTGCTCAATATCTTCATGCTCTACTGCAATTATAGCTTCAAACGAATAATTATACTCAATATCACCTTTTTTAACTATGAAACCTCCAGTAATATCTCTAGTTTCATCAGACACTTTGATGTCTTTTTTAGATAATACATCTTTTAATGTTTTTCTATCTTTTTTAGATAATACTATCTCAGAACCATCTGTACAATTCGCTTTTTCAATCATATTTAATATAATTTTTTCATATTCACTATCTTTAAGATTTAGAAGTTTATTTTTAGCTTCTAAAATTACTTCTTCTAAAATCTGTTGTTTCTTTGATAATATTTGTTTCTTCGCCTCCATATAAGCTCCTGATATTTCTTTAGAAGCTGCTTTTTCTGCTTCTGCCTCTGCAAGCTTTGTATAGGAAGCCATTTCCTTTTCAGCTTTTTCATTAGCTGAGCTTATCTTTGCATCTGTTTCAATTTTAGCTTTATCCAATATTTCTTGCGCCTCTTGCTTGGCATCAGCTATAATTCTGTCAATCATTTTTTGTTCATTACCCATAGGAGTGCTTCCTCCTTTTCATTTTTTTTACTTATGAATTATATTCTATAATTATCCAATTGCAATTCCATTGTAAGCTAAGAAAGAAACAAGTAGTCCTAAAAGAGCATATGTTTCAACTATCGCTGCAAATGTTATAGCTTTACCAAGTTCTTCAGGTCTTTTAGCAACTATTCCAACCCCTGCTGCTGCTGCCTTACCTTGTGCAATACCTGATACTAAACCAACTAGACCAATTGGAAGCCCCGCCATAAGAAGTTGTAAACCTTGAGCTGATGTTGGTATCGCATCTCCACCAATAATTCCTGCTTTTGATAAAATAAGGAAAGCTATGATAAATCCATATAGACCTTGTGTACCAGGAAGAAGTTGTAAAACTAGAAGTTGACCGAATTTACTAGGGTCTTCTGTTACAACACCTGCTGCGGCTTGCCCTGCTATTGAAGTACCTTTAGCAGAACCCATACCTGCAAATAACGCTGCTATAGCAGCTCCTGATATTGCCAAAAATTGACCATTTCCTAACGCGTTTAAAAATTCCATATTTACATCTCCTTTTTATTAATGCTTGTATATTTTGTTTTATACTTAAACGGAACAAAAGGAACTCCTCCGCCTTCATAAAACTTATTGAAAAATTCTACATACTGTAACCTACTTGTATGAACATATGCACCTAGTGCATTTATAAGAAGGTTTATTGTGTGTCCTACAACACCAATTACAACTGCAAATATTGGACCAGCTATAGCCCCTAAAAGATTGATAACCTGCCCTATAACTCCTGTTGTTAGACAAAGAGCCATAATTCTTGTATAAGATAATATATCAGCAAAATAACTTGTTATACCATAAAGACTTGAAAATCCTTTAAAAAGCTTAACAGGTACTCCTTTAAAGCTTCTCCCTTGAGTAAGAACAAGACCTATAGCACCTATAATTGCTAAATATTTTCCTACTTCAGAAAATACGCCTATATCTCCTGCAACAAAAGGTATTATAAGTAGACATACCCCTGTTATACATAAATACCAAAATCCTACGTCACAAATTGCATCTATGACCTTTCCATCTCTTATTAGTGTATATGCTTTAATTCCTAAACCTACATATATATGGATAATACCGAACAGTAATGACATCCCCATAAGTACCATAACATCCTCTAAAGGATTAATTAAAGCTTTTATAGGAATTAAATCCCCCAAAATACCCCCGAATATAAGACCCCATATAGTAGTTGAAACTCCACAAATACCAATAAGTTTAATTAAATTTCCTTCACCCTTTTTCATCTTTGATTTGTATATAATAAATCCACAAACTAGGGCAATTATTATCCCATATGCAGCATCACTTAGCATCATTCCAAAGAATATAACATAAAAGAAAGTCATAATTGTATTTGGGTCAATATCTTTTGTGCTTGGACAACTGTACATGTTTGTTACACTTTCAAAAGGTGTTACAAGTTTATTGTTTTCAAGTAGAATTGGGAAACCTTCTTCTTTATTTCCTTCCTCTGTTTGAACACAACAATCAAACTTTTCTGTGATTTCATTAATTAGCTCACTGGCACTTTTACTTGGTAACCAACCATTAAGACAGAATGTTGTTTTTGTTTTTACAAGTCTCTCTATAATCTTTTTCTGGTCTCTTTCTATAGTGTAAAAATCATATAGATTTTCAAGCATGTGTATATTATTTCCATGATTTTTGATTTCTTCTGTCTTATTTTTAGAAACGTTTTCCTGTCTAATTATCATTTCATTGTATTTCTTGATAGCTTGTGATGGTGTTCCTTCCTCACTTGGTAATGTAACTATTGAAAAATTAAATTCTTTAAGAACTTCTGTAGCATTATCAAAAGTTTCTTTTAAAGTAATTAAATAAACATAGTTCATTAACTTGTCAGAGTCAATAATTCCAAGAACACTTTCTGGCACTTCATCCTCTAGTCTAACTCTTAAAGCATCAATATTTGCGTTTGTGGGTATCGTTCCTAGAATAGTTTTTGTATACTTAGTTTCCATCTTTTCAAAAGGAACATCAAAGTTTACCCATGGCTCTAACATACTTTTATTATTATTTAATAAATTTATGTTACTCCTTATTGTACCTATCTCTTTATTTAGATTATTTAACTCCAAAACTTCAGCATAAATTTCCTCTTCTTTTTCACTGTCAATTTTGTTAAATTCTCTTTTTGGTGCAAACATAGCTTTTTTTTGTTTCACTAGTGAAGAAACAATGTCAATCGCTTGATTCACATGTGCCATCTTCTGTTCTAGCATTATAACCTCTGACTCCTCACCATCTTTTGTAAGATGATTTTTTAACTCATCCATTTCAGTAAGAAAGGCACTATCATCAATTTGAACAAATCCACGGTTCATAAGTAGCTTTAAAATTTGGCTTTTTTGAGCTTCTAAGCCAACAATAGATATCTTGTTCATATTAACTATTGCCATATTATCTCACTACCTTTCCAATAACCGCTTCGATTGCCTTACTTCGTCTTTCTGTCGCAGTTTTTTCAATTTTCAGACATTCACTTTTAGCATCTGCCAAGATTTTATCAACCTCTGCTTTACTGTCGGTGACTGCCTTCTCAACAAGAGTTTCTTCCATAAGCTTTGCTTGCTTTTTTACATCAGCCAAGATGCTTTCACATTCGTTTACAGCATCAGCTCTGATAGACTCTGCATCAGTAACAGCTTTTACTTTAATACTGTCTGCTGTCTGCTCTGCCTCAACAATGCTTTTTATTATTTCAAAAGCCATCCAAATCACCTCTCTTACCTTTTTACTATGTATATAACTAATTAGAGTTTTTTATTCTAATTAGATTACTACCTCATTGTTAAAGTATAAACAGCATTTTTATATAATAATTAATTTTTTTCAACATTTATTTTTTAATAAAATACATTTTAGAGTAGTACTTGCTTAGACTTATATTCTTTTTTGACTTACTTTTAGACTATGACATGAGTATGATTTTTAAATATCATTATTTTCAATAATTATAATTTAAAGCAATATAGTTTGTCAATAGCGTTATTTTGTTTTGAAATTAACATTTTATCGACATTTTTAATTTTTATTTCAATTTTTTTTTACGTATGATTTTATTTATTCCATATAAATTATTTTTATCTTTTTTTTCAACACCTAAGAGGATAAAGCTTATTGTTTTTTTTGAATTTTTAGAAATATCTTATATTTTTCCATCTAACTTTTATAAATCATTAGTTTATATCGATTTTTGTCAGCTTATTTTAGTTTAAATTTTTTTAAATTTATTAGAGATAAGTTAATCCTTTTTTAAGATTGATAAAATTTACACTTATTTTTAAATATTTTAATCTCTCAATTATTTTCTTAACTTTAAATAGATAATATAACTAATTAGTTTATATATTATATATTCGCCAACATGATGAAAAAGTCCTCGAACCAATCACTCCAATCTTCAATAGGATATGCAGCTCCTCCATTTACGCTTTTTAGAAGATTGGATGTATATTCTTCTCCTATAGAAAAAAGTTCACCTATGGTTATATCATATCCTCTAGATGTAACTACTTTACAAAATGAATCCATAACATCACGTTGTTTTCTTGTTTCCATAATCTCTTTCTTAAACTCTGAATCTTTCTTTGCTTCATCTAAAATTTTAATTAATTTTTCATTCATTATATACATTCCTTTCTATATAAAAAAGAAGCCATCTAAAAAAAACTAAGATGACTTCACTTAATCGTTATAAACAGTACATTTACTAGTATAAAATAATTGGTGTACCTGGTTCTATATTTTCATATATTTTCTTTGCCTTAGAAAAAGGTGTATTTACACATCCATGTGAACCTGAAGATCTATATATACCTCCACCAAAAGAACTTCTCCAAGTAGCATCATGAATTCCTATATTTCCATTAAATGGAAGCCAATAACTTACAGGTGAACTATAGCCTTGACCAGTTAAAGAAACATTTCTAGCTTTATAGTTAAGAGGATATATACCTGATGGTGTAGCAAATCCCCTAGCTAAACTTCCTGTTACAACATCTGTTGATACAAGCATTTCTCCATTTTTAAAGAACCACATGTGTTGGCCAGAAAGACTAATCTCAACATAGGTATTACCAATATCATCTTTATTACGAGATACAGCTTTTTGTATGTAGATAGGTTCTCTTGTAACATTTTTCCCAGCTTTTACAACATCAACTAAAGCTTCAGCTTCTTTCTTTTTATCTATCAACCATCCATAAATTCCACCTGAAATAGTAATCTCTTTCCCAGTTGCAGTTTTAAATGGTCTTGAATCTCCAAAAGTACTATATTTTTTGCTTAATCCTCTTGTGTACTCTACCATCACATCATTATCGAAAGTTATGTCATAATTTTTTTCTGAGTCTACTTTTAACCACTTATTAATCTCAGAACCGTCTAAAGTTTCCTTACGGTCACTAAAATCATATGTAACAACTACACTAACATATTTATCTAATGTCTTAATAGCTTCTTTTAACTTTTCTGAATCCTTTGTATTGTTTGGAGCTTCATATATTTTACTTTCCTCTAAAGAAACAGAAGTAACACCAGAATTAATTGATTTTTGTACTAGTTTATAAAAATCATCTTTTTTTACTTTGTTTCCAAGTACCTCTGGTACTATAGCATAAGCATTTTTACTGCTATCATACTTAGGGTATGCACTCTTAGGCTCTACAACATTTTTACTATCAAAACAAGATAAAGCATTAAACCTTTTTTCTAGTAAATCTTTATCATATGAAAGAGTTACCATATTATTATACTCTTTAGATTTAAATATTCCACCAATCCACCCAAATGCACTTTGGTTATTTTTTATTTTTTGAACCTTATCATCTGGTGTAAACTTTAAGTCTATATCTTTTGATTTTATTTGTTCTTTTTTATTGTTTCTTTCCTCTAGACTTAAAGTATAAGAATTAGTACTTGATGTTAATAAATCATTTACTTGTTCAACTGTCTTTCCTGATGCTTTCACACCATTAATAGTAGTACCAAAGTAAAAATGATTTCTAAAAAAGATTGCCATCCCTATATAAGCTACAATCAAAACACCTACTACTATAGCTATCTTAACTTTTAGATTTTTTTGCCCACTTTCTTGTTTTGCTTCTTTTCCTTCAATCATAACTAAATCCTTTCTTCATTATAATTACCTATGTACTTTACTAGTTTTTAAAAAACCTTATTTCTTCTATATACCCAAACTATTATATTATTAATTTATATTTTTGAAGATAGAGTTATTTACATGATACTACTTTATCTTTCAGATAAAATGCTTATTGTTAATACCTCCTTTCAAAATCCCTTAAACATAACCTCTGCTACATAATATATTACCATACTTTTAAGTTTCAGTGTGGCTATCTGTCTATTTTTGTTACATTAAACTACTATTTTCAAAAAAGGAAACTAATATATTGTTAGTTTCCTTTTTTGATTTATTCTTATATATTAGTATCCAACTTAACATAACGTTGTTATATACATTTTATATAATTATTATTTAATTATTTTAGTTTCTATGTCCTTCCCATCTGCGTATTCTTTAAGTAAATCCGTAGCGTATCCAAAATACTCTTCAATATCTGATTCTGGACTAAATGAAAATATACAAATTAGTATTTCATTTACATCTGTTGTTATCATAGCTCTCTCAGAATCACTAGTTGGACTTCCAAATTTACCTAATGAATCAGATAGTATAGGTAGATTTTCTATATTTATCAACTCTTTTCCAATACCTTTATACTGCTCGCCTTCATCACCTACAGTAAAACATATTGGTGAATGTAATTTACCTATATTATATGTACCAACTGGATATAGTGATTTTATAGATATTAGATTATTTATTTCAACTATATTATTTATTGTATATAGACCTTTCCCCTGAACAATTCTTCTAACTAATGCTTCTGAAGACGTTCTATATCTACTTGGATTTTTTCCAAGCTCTTTATATGCATCTCTTGCATCTTTAATCTTATCCAATTTAGTAATATCTTCAATTTCTAGCTTTTGATTTAAAATATCACAAAACTCATTTATCCCATTTATTAACTTTTCTGAGCTTTTATTTACTACTACTTTTGCTTGGATACATCCTAACTTTGCATCAGGCCATCTGTCCTTAAGTTTTTTATCAATGCTTATATCTATCATACTCAAACAACTCCTATACATTAAATTTTTAGTTAAATTTTTTATCATCTATACATTATAGTACTATTCTTTTGTTAATAACATATTTATATTTAAAATAATTCATTTTTAACAGATTTTTTGTAAAAGATAATTACTTTCTTCATATATAAATCTTACAAAATAAAAAACACTAATTATCTAGCAAGCATTTATTAAATACAAGCATATATAATAGTGTTTTATATAAAAAATTAAATTTTATTCTTAGAGTAATTCCATAAAATTTTGAACTGGCATTGGTCTTGCAAAATAAAATCCCTGAACTAAATCACAGCCAAATTGTTTCATTAATTCAGCCTGTTTCTTACTCTCAACCCCTTCTATAATTACAACTAAATCCAATGATTTTGCTAGAGATACTATAGACTTTGCTATATTACGACTTTTCTCATCATTTTCAATACCATTAAGAAAAGACTTATCTAATTTTAATACATCAATTGGCATGTCCCTTAAACAACTAATAGAAGAATAGCCTGTCCCAAAATCATCCATAGAAATTGAAAAGCCATACTTTCTTAATTCATTTAAAACACTCTTTAGTATATTTAATTCATTAATAGCTACAGTTTCTGTTATCTCCAATTCAATTAAATTTGAATGGATGTTATATGTTTGGATAGTCCTATTGATAAACTTTACAATATCTGGTTGATATAACTCAACTCTAGATAAATTTACTGAAACTGGTACTAATTTTTTACCTTGTTTTTCCCATTTAGATAAATCGATACAGACTCTTTCAAATACAAATCTACCTATTTTTAAAATCAATTGACTTTTTTCTGCTATTGGAATAAATATAGCTGGACTTATAAAACCATGTTCAGGATGATTCCATCTTATCAGTGCTTCACTTCCTATCATATCACCATTTACAAGTGAAAACTTAGGTTGATAATAAACTTCAAATTGATTCTTTACTAATGCTGTCTTTATATCATCTAAAATTATAGATTCCTCACTAAGCTTATTTCTAACATCTTCGTTATAAATAGCATAGTTTATATTTTTACCTTTGGCAACAGACCTCGCCATATTAGCTTTATTTACAGCCTTTTGAGCATCTACTTCTCCTTCTTCTACGAAGTAAATACCCACACAAAGAGAAATTTCAAATACTGTATTTAGATTATTTTCAATATTATTTCGTATACTATCAAGTTTTTTTATAATTTTATTTCTTCCATTTTTATATTCACAGAAAATAGCAAAATAATCACTTGAAAGGCGTGCATATATTTCACCTTCTGTTAATTCCTCTTTTAAAGCTCTTGCTATAGTAATTAATAGATTATCACCAAATTCATATCCAAAAGTATCATTAATCATTTTAAAATTATCAATATCAAAATATACTATAATATAATTTAAAGATGGTTTATTTAAAAGACACTTACTACATTCTCTATAAAATTTATTTTGATTTCCTATATGTGTAACTCTATCTTCATATGCTAACCTCAATATTTCTTTTTCATTAGATTTTTTTATGTACATTATATAAAAAATAATTGCAATAAACACAAATATAATCAATAACACTGCATATACAGCTCTCTTAATAATTTGCTCAGAATTACGAAATATAACACTTTCTGGAATTGAAAAAATCAAGTTCCAATCATTTATATAATTATCTTTGCTCTTCCCATTATCCATAGTAGCATATCCTAGGTATCGTCTTTCTCTTGACATATTTAAAATTGCTGCACCTATTTTATTTTCTTCTAATTGTTTTTTTAATTGATTTACATCTTTAATGTCATTATCCTGTTTTAACAATTCATAAATATTCTTTGACAATCTATCTTGTTGAGGATGAAGTATAACTGCCCCATTATTTTTTACAACATAAGATATACTATTATTTTCATAAAAAGATACATTTATAAGTTTCATTAGAGTATTGACATCATAAGTACAATATAAAACTCCAACTACTTTATCATTATTTAATATTGGTACTGAGATAGCAATCTTTTTTACAGACTTATTTACTTCATCAACATATGGACTTGAAACATACTCTTTACCATTAATTGAATTTTTAAAGAATTCTCTATCTTTAACAGAAAACTTATTACCCTTAGTATTTTCTGTATTCCCATTTATATCAACAATTGCCATAGTATAAAATTTTTGGTTTTCCATTTCATCTAAAAGCTTTTTTATTTTTTCTTCATTAGACATGTTTGGATTTGAAGTATAATAACTTGAAAAAATATTTAAAATATCTAAATCTTTTTCAATTTGTCTTTGTGCTAATTGAGAACCTTGTATTGCAACTTCTTTTATATGTACTTCTGCCTCTGATATAAGAAGATTTCTTGTATCTTCTATATATAGATATCCTAATATCAGAAATAATGATGCCAATAAGAGAATTATAATTAATGTAACACTTTTATTTCTTTTAGTCATCTTACCCCTCCCTTAATTAGTCAACACTTTATATCCCTATTTATATCTTTTTTAATACAAATTTATTACTTATCTTACATACAAATATATCTAAATATTACATATAGATTCATTCTAATTATTATAATAACATTCTTTAATTAAATTTTGAATTAAAGTTTTAAAACTATTTATATTTTTTCAAATAAAAAACCCTATATACATGAGATTATATATCTCATGTATATAGGGTTTTAGTTTATTTATTTTATAGTAAGTTTTGTAGTAAATTTATTTTCCATAATATGAATTTAGATACATTTCTTTTATTTCATTCATAAGAGGATATCTTGGATTCGCACCTGTACATTGGTCATCAAATGCTTGAATCACCATTTCATCTAGTGAATCTATAAATTTAGATTCCTCAACCCCAAATTCTTTTATAGTTTTAGGAATACCAACTTTACTCTTTAAATCTTCAATAGCTATCAATAAACTTTGGAATTTTTCTTCATCAGAATTTCCTTTTAATCCTAAGAATGAAGCTATTTCAGCGTATCTCTTTAATGCCTCTGGATACTTATATTGAGAGAAAGCTCCCATTTTCTTTGGTGCATTAGAAGAATTAAATTTCATAACACCTGTTATTAAAAGAGCATTTGCAACACCATGTGGTACATGATGGAAAGCACCTAACTTGTGAGCCATAGAGTGACAAACACCTAAAAATGCATTTGCAAAAGCCATTCCCGCCATTGTAGAAGCATTTGCCATTTTTTCTCTTGCTTCTGAGTCTTTTGCTCCATTATCGTATGCACGTGGAAGATATTCAAATATGCTCTTAATGGCTTGTAAAGCTAGACCATTTGTATAGTCAGTTGCAAGCATAGATACATATGCTTCTAGTGCATGAGTTAAAGCATCAATACCAGAAGCAGAAGTTAATCCTTTTGGCATATTCATCATCATATCAGCATCAACTATAGCCATATTTGGCATCAACTCATAATCTGCTAATGGATATTTCACCCCTGTATCTTGGTCAGTTATAACTGCAAATGGAGTTACTTCTGAACCAGTACCTGCTGATGTTGGTATAGCTACAAAACTAGCTTTTTCACCCATTTTAGGGAAAGTATACACTCTTTTTCTTATATCCATAAATCTCATTGCTAGGTCTTGGAAATCTACTTCTGGATGCTCATATAATGTCCACATTATCTTACCTGCATCCATTGCACTTCCTCCACCTATAGATATTATTACATCTGGATTGAACTCTCTCATAGCTTTAGCACCTATCTTAGCACATTCTAAAGTTGGGTCTGGTTCAACTTCAAAGAAAGTAGTATGCTTGATGTTCATTTCATCTAATAAGTCAGTAACTGTTTTAGTATATCCATTATTGTAAAGGAATGTATCTGTTACAATAAAAGCTCTCTTTTTATTCATTACATCTTTAAGTTCTTTTAACGCCACTCCTAAACAACCTTTTTTAAAATAAACTTTTTCTGGTGCTCTAAACCAAAGCATATTTTCTCTCCTCTCAGCTACTGTCTTAATATTAAGTAAGTGCTTAACTCCTACATTTTCAGATACTGAATTTCCACCCCAAGAACCACATCCTAGAGTAAGAGAAGGAGCTAGTTTAAAATTATATAAATCACCTATACCACCTTGAGAAGAAGGAGTATTAATTAAAATTCTACAAGTTTTCATAGCTTTAGTAAATTTATCAAGCTTTTCTCTCTGATTTACATCGTCAATATATAATGAAGATGTATGACCAAACCCTCCATCTTCTACTAATTTTTCTGCTTTACTAACTGCATCATCAAAGTTGTTTGCTTTATACATTGCAAGTACTGGTGAAAGTTTCTCATGAGCAAAAGCTTCTTCTATTTCAACTGATTCAACTTCACCTATTAAAACTTTAGCATCAACTGGAACTTCAAAACCTGCTAGTGTTGCTATTGTACAAGCTGTTTGGCCAACGATTTTAGAGTTTAATCCTCCATTTACTAAAATTACATTTCTTAATTTTTCTGTTTCTTCTTTATTTAATAAGTAAGCACCACGCTCTTTAAATTCTTTTTTAACTTCATTATATATATTTTCTAATACTATAACTGATTGTTCAGAAGCACATATCATACCATTATCGAATGTCTTAGATACAAGAATTGAATTTACAGCAGTTTTTATATCTGCACTGTCATCAATTATTGCTGGCGTATTACCTGCACCAACTCCAATAGCTGGTTTTCCAGATGAATATGCTGATTTAACCATTCCAGGGCCTCCTGTAGCAAGAGTTAAGTCAACTTCCTTCATAACAGTCGTAGTTAATTCCAAAGATGGCTCATCAATCCATCCAATTATACCTTCAGGAGCTCCGGCCAAAACAGCAGCTTCAAGGACTACCTTTGCTGCCTCTATAGTAGAATTTTTTGCTCTTGGATGTGGAGAAAATATTATTCCATTTCTAGTTTTTAGAGCTAAAAGTGATTTAAATATAGCAGTAGAAGTTGGATTAGTTGTAGGTATAACTGCTGCAATAACTCCTATTGGCTCAGCTATTTTAGTCAGGCCAAAGGCTTCATCTCTCTCTATAACACCACAAGTTTTAGTTTCTTTATATGCATTGTATATATACTCTGATGCATAGTGATTCTTTATAACTTTATCCTCGGCAATTCCCATACCAGTTTCTTTTTGTGCCATTATAGCTAGAGGAACTCTTTGCTTATTAGCTGCTAAAGATGCTGCTAAAAAAATCTTATCTACCTGTTCTTGAGTGTATGTAGCAAAGATTTTTTGAGCTTCTCTAATTTTTGCTAATTTTTTAACTAGATTTTCAACATTATTTACAACACATGAATTATCTACCATAGCTTCTTCTCCCCTTTTATTTTCTATTATAACCTGTTCTTTATTAGCCATTTCAATGCCCTCCTAGAATAGTATAATCTTCTTTTTCTGTTAATTTATTAACAGTATAACATGTTATTTTTACATTTTCAAGTTATTTTTTTAACATTTTATTTTTTATTTAGTCTTATATTATTCATATTAATGATACTATTCTTTACAAATATCTAAATTAACTATATATCACTTTATTTTTTATATAAATTATAAACAAATTCATCTCAACGCTTAAGGATAACGTTATTATTTTAACATTTGTATTTTTGTATTTTTTAATAAAAAAATTAAAAGATACTTTTTTCAAGTATAGTATTATATAAAACTTAAAAAGACTTGAAGAAGAAAGTAAAGGACCTAAAAAGCAAATTAAATTAAATACACTTAAATATACAAACAGCTATAATATATAGTATAATTAGAAATATATGCCTGATAATTTATATATATCATGAAATAAAATTAATATATTACGAACTAAAGTCCAGCAAATAAGATTGCTGGACTTTGTTAATATTACTAATCATACACATATATCATATTACATCATTAATCTATTGATGTGGACTTTTTATAACAGGTTGTAACTGTTTATTATCAAGAGCAAGCTCTATAGTTGGAATTATTAACTCTGTATGTGCAATCATAGAATTAGGCTTTGCATTACAATTATCTTGACCAAAAGGTACAAAATATATATTTTTAGAGTTAAGAAGAATACCAATATTTTTGAAATTAAAACTTAGAGCATCATTAGTTGATATTGAAATTACAAGTGGTTTATCATTGCGAAGATGACCCTTTGCTGCCATCAATACTGGAGAGTCCGTAATACCATTTGCTAACTTAGCGGCAGTATTTCCAGTACAAGGGGCTATTATTATAATATCCGCAATTCCTTTAGGTCCAAATGGTTCTGCTTCTTCAATTGTAACAATAGGTTTATTTCCTGTCAGTTCATATGCTTTTTTCATAAATTCTTCAGAATTTCCAAATCTACAATCTATATTTTGTGATACGTCTGAAAATATAGTGTGCACGTTTGCTCCTGCTTTTACCAAATTCTCTAACTCTATAAATATTTTATCATAAGTACAAAACGAACCAGTAAATCCTACTCCAATTGTAAGTCCTTCAAGTTTCATCTCTAATCCCTTCTTTCATTTATAATATTTTCTATAGCGTTAACAAGAATTTCACCAGATGTCTTTGGTGAGTATTTACCAGGAAGCCCAAGACAAAGATTTGCATTAATACCTAAATTTTGTGTAGCAGAATAATCTAATCCACCAGGAGAAGAAGCTATATCTATAATAGTTACTTCTTGTGATACTTTTTCTAATTTCTCTTTCGTTAAAATACATTCTGGTATGGTATTAAAAATATAATCAAACTTTGAAAGATTTTCATCTAGTTGATTTAAAGAAATACTAGAATACCCAAATGCATTAGCCGTACTCCTTGCATCATTATTTCTTGCTCCAACACATACATTTGCATCTAAAGCATATAATTTTTTAGCAAGTATTTGTGCACATCTTCCGAAGCCTAGTACTAGACAGTTACTTTGGTGCATATTGATTATACTTCTTTTAATCGCTTCTGATATGGCTCCTTCAGCTGTAGCAACTGCATTTAAAATAGCAACATCATTCATCTTCATAAAATCATAAACCTGAATAGAGTGTTGCTCACAAAATTTGTAAACTTTAGTTGGTATGTTGCCTCCAAATAGTATTTGATTAGGAGATAAGTTAATTAACAAGTTATCAATAGTAGCATCAAGACAACCATCAGTATTTTCAATACTAAATTGATTTTTTGTAAATGGAATTGGACATAAAATAATGGAACTTTTGGATAGTGCTTCAGCTAGTGAAGTTGCTTTTCCAGCGATTCCATTTATAATTTCATTTGCTATTCCATATACAACTACAGAATATCCTTTATTAATTAGTTTTTTTACCATGTACACTTGTCGCAGGTCTCCGCCTATAACAGTTATATCGTATTGATTTGACATATTGTAAGCCTCCTTTACTATATACAATATGTTTTTATCAATATATTGGTTCACTAAAATTATTAAATATTATACTTCTAACATTGCTAATAATGCTAATCTATCTATCTTTTCAGAAGATGTATATGGTAATGAATCTAAAAAAATAATTTTTCTTGGAATTTCATTTCTAATTAAATAATTTCTAATCTTAGTCAATAAATCCTTCTTTGTAATTTTATCTATGGTTGTTACAAATAATGCAATTTGACTTCCCCTTATAGTATCTAAATAAGGTAATGCAACTGCATCTTCAATTTGAGGAATTCTTTTGACTACATTTTCAACTTTAGTAGAACTAACTTTAAATCCACCAATATTTACAACATCATCACTTCTTCCTTCAAATATCAAATATCCATCATCATCAAAATATCCAATGTCATTGACAGAATAAGGCTCTGATGCATTATATACTGCATATTCGGTATTTACAAAAATTATTCCGTTCTTAATATATACATCTATTTTTGGAAATGGCTTACCTATACTTAATGGTTTCTCAATCAATTCATCATAACACAAATATGTAATGTAGTTTAATTCACTTGCTCCATAATATAAAATTATTTCAGAGTCTGGCATATATTTTTTTATTTTTCTTGCTGTATCCTCAAACAACAATTGAGAACCTGTAAAAACACTTCTAACTTTAACTATTGTCTCACTTAAATATTTAACCAATAACTGAAGTTTTGTAGGTATAAGATATATGTTAGTTATATTGTATTGTTTTATTGCATTTATCCATGTTTTACAATTTAAACCTGAACTTATTACAACACTACCACCTTCATAGAGTACTGACATTATAGAATTTAGATTTCCTGTAAAACTAAGTGTTCCATTGATAAATAAAATAGAGTCCTCAGAAATATGGAAAACTTCATTTTGTATAGGAAAAAATCCAGCCCAGCTTTCATATGTTCTATATAATACTTTTGGGACATTTGTAGAGCCTGAAGATAAAGCTCCCATACAAATTTCTTTATCTAAATAGTCTAAGATATTATTATATTGATATACATTTATACTGTGATGGTCTGTAGAAGAATTAGTTATCTTTAATATCCTATTGCAACTACCATTAGATAAATCATTTATATCTATATTCTCATCAGATATAACAACTGAAATATTATTCTTTATTAAAATATCACTTAATACTCTTTTAGAAAGATTATAATGACAAATGATAGGCACATTATTTGAATAGTTAACACCTAAAAAACTTACTAATTGGAACTTTATATTTTTAGAATAAATTAAAACAGGAATATTTTCAACTATAGAAATTTGTCTCCCAATCTCCTCACTATCTCTTAATATACTGTCATAAGTATACTTTTCTCCATCTATAATCAAAAAATCTTTATCTTTATGGCTGTTTCTTTTTACTTTCAAAAGTTCATAGTAATTCATAATCTACACCCTTTCAATCAATAAAGCAGAGCCTAATCCCCCAGCAGCTGCTATAGAGCAAATTCCATACCTTCCATTATTTTTTTCAAGTGCTTTTAAAAGATGTAACGCAATAATTGCACCAGAAGCACCATATGGATGACCATATGCTAAAGCCCCTCCAAATATATTATACCTATCTATTAATGCTGGATATTTTCTTTGAAATAAAACATCTATAACTGCAAATGCTTCATTAAATTCAATCGCAGATATATCCATATAGTTAAGCTTTTCTATCTCTAAAATTCTCTCCATAGCTTTCATAGCAGATGTTGGGCTTAAATGTGGCTCTGTTCCTATTGTACAAGAGTTAATAACTTTAGCTTTTGGATTCTTTTTTGTAGTCTCTAAATATCTTTTAGAACACAGTATAAGAAATGAAGCTCCATCATTAATAAGACATGCATTTGCTGCATTTGTAATACTTCCCTTTCCTAAAATCGAAGGTATCCTATCTAATAATCTTTGGCTCATTTTATCACGTATACCTTCATCATATGTATTGCTATCTATAGGAGATATAATATCTTCAAGAAATTTTTCTTCTCTTGTGTTTTTTGCTCTTCTATGACTTTCTTTTACCCAATAATCTAATTCTGCCTTCTCAATTTTATATAACTTTGCCACTCTTTCTGCACCTTCGAGCATACTATTCTCACTATTATCATCTGGAGAAAATTGAGCAACTGCATAGCTTGGATTATTGATATTATATCTTTTATCATTTTTATGATATGTACGCATTGGTTGTAGAGAGCTACTCTCAAAACCTCCTGCAATAATTAAATCACATTGCCCAGATTTAATCTTTGAAAATGCTATATCTAAACTCATCATAGCAGAAGCACATTGCATATCTACAGTAAAAGCAGGAACTTCACTTTCTATTCCCGCTGTTAAAGTCATTAATCTTGCGATATTACCTCCTGTACCAACTGCATTTCCACATATAATCTCATCAATCTTATCAATCTCATACTTTTCAATTAGATGTTTTAAAACCTTTGCTCCTAGTAATTCTGGTTGAACACATTGAAAAATTCCATTTTTTAAACCTATATGACTTCTTAATCCTCCTAATATAAAAACATCTTCCATACATTATATCCTCTCTTCATCATAGATTTCTTTTAAGTACGTTATTTAATTTAACACCTAAAAAAGATGCAATAATTGCTTTTATCGTATCTCCAATTAAAAATGGTACCACTGCTGCAAAAAGGGCTGCTTCTACTGTCATTTGATTAAAGTAACACATAAATACTGTTCCCATAAAATATATAATAGGCATACCAACAAAAATTGTTATTGGTATATATCTTTTAATATCATTATTTTTACCTTTTAATAAGCTAATAATTAGTGATGCAAATAAAAATCCAAAATAAAAACCACCTGTTGGGCTTAGTAATTTGCCAATTCCAGATGCACCTCCACCAAATACAGGGATTCCAATTAAACCTATCATTATGTATACACCAACTGTACTAAATGCTTGTCTTGGAGTTAATATTAAAGCTATTAGATTTATCATTATTGTTTGTGCTGTTACTCCTGCTGGTGTAAATGGTAATGGTATATATATATAGGATGATATACATAATAATGCTACACATATTGACATTTTAGTTAAATCTTGAATATTTACTCTATTATTTTTCATTTTTATAATTCCCTTCATATGTCTTATTCAATTTAGTTTATATGTACATATAATAAACCCTCTATTAAGGCTTTGTTTTAGTATAAAAGAAAGACAGTTTTTTGTCAACTTCAATATAATTTTAGGTTTACATTTAATTTATAAGTAAACTTGCTTCTAATCCTTTATGTTTTAATGGTTATTTATAAAATTTTACTTATAAACAAATCTATTTGCCCTATACTTGTAAATTATAATATGATATATTTTATATGAGATTTTATTTCATATAATAAATTAACAAGGAAGTGACAATATGAAAACTAATGAAAATCAATTAAACAACATAGATAAAGA
>NZ_JAGWCT010000024.1:0-47443 GCF_020657815.1 Clostridioides sp. ZZV15-6597
TATTAATATAACTATAATAACAATACTGTAATTTATTGTATAATGTGTTTTTTTATAGCAATGATAACTTATGTATTTCTAAATGAATAAAGCAGTTTAATTTTTCATAACATAAATATTTATTTACTATTTATGTAAATATTTATATTATATATTGTATGAAGATATGAGCATAAAATATGATTTTTATAATATAAAACTTGACATAGTTTCAAGAATTTAAAAAATTGGATAAAAGGAGTTATACATAAATGAGTGTGAGAAATTTAGTAGATGAATTAGATGAAATTATATATGTTTCCTCCTTGGATACATATGAACTTTTATATACTAATAAAAATGGGAAAAGGGTGCTAGGACTTGATGATATTTCTCATAGAAAATGTTATGAAGCATTACAAGGGAGAGATTCTCCTTGTGAATTTTGTACTAACTCTTTTTTGAAAGATGATGAATATTACATATGGGAAAATACAAACACTGAAATAGATAGACATTTTATATTAAAAGATAAATTAATTAAGTGGGAAGGTAAAGCTGCACGACTGGAAATAGCTCTTGATATTACTGATAAGGAAAATATAAGTAAGTCGATAGAGGAAAAATTGGAAATAAAAGAATTACTAGTTGGGTGTATTAAACATCTTATAACAGAAACTAATTTTTCAAATGCTATAAATCTTGTATTAAGCAGTATTGGGAAATTTCATAAGGCTGATAGAGCATATATTTTTGAAGTGTCATCAGATGGTAAAAAGATAAATAATACATATGAATGGTGCAATCAAGGTGTTGAGGGACAAAAACAATTCCTTGAAGATATTGATATTGAAGCATTAAAAAATTGGTTTTCATTATTTTATGAAAAAGGTTTTATAATATTAGATAATATAGAAAGTATAAAAGAAACACAACCAATTGAGTATGAAATTTTAAAACCTCAAAATATTGAAAGTTTAATAGCATCTTCATTAAAGCAAGATGACAAAATTATTGGATTTATTGGAGTCGACAATCCACATAGAGCTGTTAAAGATACATCTCTTTTGACTTCTCTATCTTATTTTTTATTGACTGAAATGAAAAAGAGAGAGGTAGAAAATAAATTGAATCATATGAGTTATTATGACTTTTTGACTGGAGTTTACAATAGAAATAAATATATTAAATACATAGATAATTTTTACAGCAATAAAGCTAAATCTATAGGTGTTGTGTTTATAGATATAAATGGATTAAAAGATATTAATGATAACTTCGGACATGCTAGTGGCGACTCAGCTATTGTGTCAACCTGTGTAATTATAAAAAAATACTTTCATTCCTATAATATTTATCGTATTGGTGGAGATGAGTTTGTTGTATTATGTGAGGAAATTTCAAAACAACTATTTGAAGAAAAGGTTACTTGGTTAAGTGAAGAGTTTAAAGATACTAGGGTATATAGTGTAGCAATAGGAAGCATTTGGAGTGAAGATAGTATAAATATACATAGCTTGGCTAAAATTGCTGATGAGAGAATGTATCAAGATAAGCAAAGATATTATGAAAAAAATAAACTAAAGACCAATAAAGTAGAGGGGATAAACAATTTAACTGGTTCAGAAAAAAGAATTTTATCTACATATGAAAATTTAGAGACGGAAGAACCTTTTGACAGTATAACAAGTGATGGATATTCTAAAACTTATGAAAAACTAGTTTATAATACATATGATATTATCTTAGATATTTGCTTAGAGAAAAATTTAATTACTCCAATCCATCAATCAGAAAACAATATTTTTAAAATTTCTGTAAAAGAGAATATACAAAAAACATTTTTATATATTAGAAATTATATAGTTCATCCTGATGATAGAGCTATATTTTACTCTAATCTTTATTCAAAGTTTCTTGATGATTCAAAAAATAACAAGCAAGAGGACTTAAAGTTGAGTTTTGAATGTAGATGTTTAGGAGAGGATAAAAGGTACTATTGGACATCCATGTGTATCCTAAATGTTATCAGTAAAAATAAATTTGGTGAAAATCAGACACATATTTTGCTTTCTATTAAAAATATAGACCATATTATGCAAATACGTAAAAGACAAAGAGATATATTGACAGGGCTATATAATTACGAAGACTTTTGTCAACAAGCAAACTTATTACTTAAAAAACATCCTGATAAACATTATGTTGCTATAATGATGGATATAGATAAGTTCAAGGTAATTAATGATATTTATGGTATTCAAGAGGGAGATAGAGCATTAATATATATTGCAGAATTGATTAAAAAAAATATTACTTCTAAGGGAATCTGTTGTCGTATGTATGCAGATGTGTTTTGCATTTTTTATGAGTGCTATCAGGATAAAGATGTAGATAAATTAATTTATAAAATTACAAAAAATTTAAGTACAAAGCAATTTGAGTATATGTTAATACCATGCTTTGGAATTTATAGGATTCTGGATAATAATATATCAGTTACAAATGCCTGTGAAATGGCAGGATATGCACATAAAAATGTAAAGAAGCAGAGCATAAATCATCATATGTTTTATGATGAAGCTATGAGAAATGATGCAATTGAAGAAAAACAGATGGAAAGAGAAATGGAATATGCATTGGAAAATGGACAGTTTCATGTATACTTACAACCTAAATATAATCTTGAAATAAATAAAATTGTAGGAGCAGAGGCTTTAGTTAGATGGATACATCCAGAAAAAGGTATAATACCTCCAAATAAATTTATATCACTATTTGAGAAGAATGGATTTATCATTAAACTAGATATGTATATATGGGAGCAAGTATGTGCTTTAATAAGAAAATGGATAAACTTAGGTCAGAAGCCAGTACCTATTTCCGTAAATGTATCAAGATTACACTTGTATAATCCTCAATTTAGATATATTGTTTTAGGTCTAATAAATAGATATAATATACCAAAATCATTTTTGGAATTAGAACTTACAGAAAGCTTATTTATTAAAAATATAAAGTTATTTGCTAAGATAATAGCAGAGCTTAGAACAGATGGTATTATTTTAAATATGGATGATTTTGGTTCAGCATATTCTTCATTAAATATGTTAAAAAATATAAATATTGACACATTAAAGATAGATTGTGGATTTTTTAATGAAAAAGAAATTACAGAAAGAGAAAAAATTGTTTTAAAGCATACTATAGCCATGGCTAAGGACTTAAAAATGGATGTAGTTGCAGAAGGTGTAGAAACAAAAGAGCAAGCAGAGTTTTTGGCTAGTTTAAATTGCGTGGTAATTCAAGGATATTACTATTGTAAGCCTATTCCAAGTAGGGATTTTGAAAGTTTACTTTATAATCATCAAGATAGTAAACTAATAACTACTTAAAATAATATGCTTCATTTAAATATAATATATTCTGTGATAGGTTGTCTAAATTAAATGTAAGATAGTCTGTATATATTCAATCAATTAATAATTCAGGATTGAATATATATAGGATTTATAGTATTTAAAATTTATTTTTCAGACATTTTTATCCTAAACGCTTGTATAGAGATTCTTTACCATAAATATAGAATGTGAGATAATAAATTAAATAAAAAATAAAAAGCAATGACATTATAATTTTTTTAGTAAGTACAATATTGATGGATTAGGAGCGAAGTTTATGATAGTGGGTATTATAGGTCCTTCAGACTCTGGCTTTAAGATAAAGGAAGACTTAAAACAGATAGACAGCAATTTAGAAACTAAAATATATGTAAGAGAAAAAGTAGTAGATACAGTAGAAGTTATTTCGAAATGTGAAGATGAATGTGATGCCATTATATTTACAGGGTGTGGAGTCTATGAGTTTATAAAATCTAGATATGAAATAAGTAAACCACATTCATTTGTTCCAAGAAGTGGGACAAGTATAATGAAAGCATTTTGGGCAATAAAGAGTGCAAATATAAAGCTAGATAAATTTAGTATAGATGTAGTTGATAGATATGTTGTAGAAGATGCACTTAAAGAGTTTGATATTGAAGCTACAAGTATATTTTGTAGGCCATTTTCTGTAGAAGTAGGAGAATCTGAACTTGCAAAGTGGCATATACAATTGTTTGAAGAAAATAAGACTGAGATAATGATAACTGGTTTTGGAGCAGTGTACAATGAGTTAAAGGAAAGAGGTTATCCTGTATTTCGCCTACAAGCAACTATACAATTAATCAAAGAAAGTTATGAAAAAGTGAAGAGTGAATATGCTCTAAGTGAGGCTAGATTTTCTCAAATTGCAGTAGAAATATTGAGTTTAATAGATTATAAAGAGAAGATAGAAAACTATTATTCTGATATGATAAAAAAATCAGATATGGATAAGCTTGTAGTAAACTATGCAAGAAGTATTCAAGGTTCTTTATTTTCGTTTGGAAGAAATGATTATGTAGTATTTGTTCATAAAGGTGTAGCTGATAATGAGTACAATTATGATAAATTATTTAAGCTAAAAAGAGATATAAAAGACATGGGATTTTCTCTTAGTATAGGGATTGGTACTGGGGTAACTGCATATCAAGCTGAAAATAATGCACATAAAGCATTAAGACATTCAATAGATTCAAAAGAGATTGGTATATATTTAGTAGATGAAGATGAAAATATAAGAGGTCCTTTAGCCTCAGAAAATGAATTAAATTACTCCCTAGTATTGGCTGATGAAAAAGTAATAGAAATATCTAAAAAAACTGGGATGAGTTGCGAATCAGTAGCAAAAATCATAGCTATAAGTGAAAATAGAAAAAGCAAGATTTACGATTCAAAAGAATTGGCAGAATATCTAAATGTAAGTGAAAGAAGTGCAAGGCGTATACTGAATAAAATAGTAAGTGCAAATCTAGGTAGAATATGTGCTAAAGAAACTAGTATTGGTGGAGGAAGACCAAAGAATATTACTGAGATATTGTTTTAAAATATTATATAAGATTGTATCAAGTGTCATATAAAACACTAAAACCTATGTAAATCAACTTTTTAAGATAGTACTTATAGAGTCGAAAATACATAGGTTTTTAATTATGAGATTTAAAGAGTAATACTGTATAAAAGTATTTATATGAGTGATAGTACTCTAATTTATCATTAATTTTTTATAATTCATTATTTAACTTAATCATATGATAGACTGATTTAAAAGTAGAATCTAATATCTATAATCTAAACATATGATATGCTAATTTAGAAGAATATATAATAATTATAATTTAATCATATGATAAACTATTTTAGCAGTATCATATAATTCATCTATATTTACATATTCATTAACTGTGTGTACATCATACATCCCTAAACTTAATATAGCACAGTTATATCCAAGATTAGCTAGTATATTTGCATCACTACCACCACCAATTACCATTGGATTTGGAACAACACCAACTTGTCTTATTGCTTCCTCACTTAATTTAAAAACATGACTGTCTCTACTAAGTTCAAAACTTGGATAAGACATATTATGTTCAAAAGTGTAAGTAGTATTAAATTTAGATGCAGCATCTAAACAACATTTTTCCATATGATTAAGTTCATATTCTAAAGTTTCAGGGATATGAGACCTGATTTCAGCAGTTAATGTAACCTTATCAGTTACTATATTTGTAGCTCCACCACCTTCTATTTTACCTATGTTTGAAGTTGTCAGAGAATCTATTCTACCTATATGCATATTGCTTATTGCATGAGAGGCAACCAATATAGCATTTATACCTTTTTCAGGTTCTATGCCAGCATGTGCTTTTTTACCATAAAAAGAGATTTTTATAGATTCCTGTGCAGGAGCCTTATATGCTATAGAACCAATAGCTCCACCAGAATCTAAAATCACCATATCCTTGCAAGGTAAATTATCAGGGTTAAAGTTTTTAACACCATGCATACCAGCTTCTTCACAAATTGTAAAACATAGATATATATCTCTATGTGGTATTTTTTCTGTAATAACATGTTCTAGAGCTTCAAGGATAGCGGCTATACCAGCTTTGTCATCTGCACCAAGTGTGGTAGTCCCATCACTTCTAACTACGTTACCATCTAGTATTGGATTTACACCTAAGCAAGGTTGAACTTGGTCCATATGAGCACATAAACAAAGAGGTCTACTTCCTTCTTCGCCTTTTATATATGCGATGACATTTCCCGTATTACCACCATATTTTTCACCAGCATCATCTATAATAGCGTCTATATTTCTTTCTTTTAGATAGTTTACTATCCATTTTGACATTTCCAATTCTTGATTAGATGGACTGTCAATTTTAACCATATCCATAAAATTATTTATAAGTCTATTTTTACTTAGCATAACGCATTTCTCCTTTTAGAAAAAAATTAAATAAATTACATACTATAAGAAGGGAATATTCCAGGTCCTAATGGAATATTAAACACCATAAATAGTATCAATAGTATAGTCCATACTATCAAGAATGATATAGAGTATGGTAACATATTAGCTATTACAGTACCCATACCCGCATCCTTATCATACTTTCTTGTAAATGCTAGTATAATAGGGAAGTATGGGAATAATGGGCTAAGTGGATTTGTTATACAGTCACCTATACGATAAGCCATTTGTGTAAGTGCTGGATTGTATCCAACCATCATAAACATTGGTACGAATATTGGTGCAAGTATAGCCCACTTTGCAGATGCACTTCCTATAAATAAATTTATAAAGCACGATAATATAATAAATCCTATCAATAATAAAGGACCATTTATTCCTGCTGATTTCAAAAACTCTCCACCTTTTACAGCTAGTATTAAACCTAAATTACTGTTTGTAAATAATTGCAAAAACTGTGAAGCAGCAAATGCTAGTATTATATATCCGCCCATATCACTCATTGCACCAGCCATTATAGAGACAACATCTTTATCCTTTTTTATTTTACCTATAGTTTTTCCATATACAACACCAGGTATAAAAAAGGCTAAAGCTATTATAGGTACCATACCTTTCATAAGAGGAGCATTATTTGATAATAAATCTCCTGTTTCTGGGTCTGCTAAGAATGGTTTTTGACCAATTACACTAAGTGCTATTATAATTGCTGCATATATTAATATACTTATACCAGCTTTTTTAAGTCCTTTTTTTTCTACATCGCTAAGACTACCATCAACATCTAACTCTGCATTTCCCTCGTATTTACCAAATCTAGGAGCTACAATTTTTTCTGTTACCCAAGTTGCCAATAATATTAATACAAAAGTTGATGCTATCATAAAAAATAAGTTCATTGTTGCATTAGCTTCAAATCCAGAATCAATCATCTGAGCTGCTGGTACTGTAAAGCTTGCAGCAAGTATATCGTTAACACTTATCATGATGTTTGCTGCAAATCCTAGACAGACTGCGGCATATCCAGAAAATAAACCTATAAGTGGATGTCTTCCAACACCAAGATATACAAGAGCAGCCAATGGTGGGAATAGTATTGTACCTGCATCTGATGCAATATTTGCAAGCATACCTATAGTCATTACAACAAGAGTTACTTTTGTTTCAGGAATTTTGCTTACTGATGCCTTTATTGTTGCTGTCATAAGTCCAGTTTTATCACAAACACCAGCACCTATCATAGTAACTAAAACTAGCCCTAAAGGTGCAAAGCCTTGAAAATTACTAACAATATTTCCTAATAAAATCTGAAGTTGTTCTACAGTTAATAAATTTACAGCAGTTATAGTCTCACCAGTACCAGGATGAACTACTGATATACCCATAGAACCGATTATGCTAGATAGTATAAGTAAAAGTACACATAATCCTAAAAATATTGTAACTGGGTCTGGTAGTTTGTTACCAACAATTTCTATTCTGTTTAATGTTCTGTCAAAAAAGTTCTTCTTTTTAACTACGTTATCATTCATAATATCCTCCCTATGTTTTTAAAATATAATATTGAAAATGAGTATTGTGGTCAAATTTATGATGTAAATTATGACTGTCAATTTAAGACGTGTCCACAATGTGTCCTAAAAAAAGTATAAAATAAACTTTTTCCTATGTCAATGTAATTTTCTGAATTTTCTGGATGAGTGGTGTTAATTAAATATGCTTTAAGTAGATTGATGCCGAATTATATCTAAGTTATCTACATTATATATACGCTTTAAAATTAATTTTAAAACAAAATTTTATAAAAATCTAGTGGAATATTAAGTTAGTAAAAGAATAAATTAATAAAATACAAAACTTTATAACAGCTAAAGTGGAGTATTTGGGTTAGAATTAAAAAATAATATGTAAGAGGATAAATTGTCATAAGAATATATGAAAAATATAAAAGATTAAAGAATGGTAGAGAAATAGTAAAATACACAAGTTTATATTATGATGAATATAACCTATGTAGGAGCTCTTTTTTAATGACTTTTGTATATGAGAATGCTATAATATATTCGATAATAAGTAAAGAGATATTAAAATAAAATTAAAAATATTAAGCTATTTATATGTTTTTGTAAACTAGATAGTAATATTATTATATTTTTATAAAAAATATATTGGAAATATAATCAATTTATATAATTGGAAATTATTGGATTGATTTTAATATAGAAATGAAAAAATATGAGTAATAGTACTATATTATAGTTAAATCACTTTTTAAATTAATAAATAATGTGAGAGTTTATTTATAAGTGTATTAACAGTAGTTGAACTGTAGAAGCATTAAATAATTTGTGAATGAGAGTGTGTAATGTACAAGGGGGGTATGATGTTAGAAACAATATTAAAGAATTTTAAAGCAAAGAAGATGAATTTGTATAAATCTGAAATTAGATTGAGAAATTACCGAAGTTTCTGTGGTTTATCATTATTAGGACTCACTATTTCAGCTATGGTGTTTGTATTTGGATTGATTTTATCAGAAGTTGTTACTTTTAATATAGAGTTTTTTATTATACTTGGATACTTTTTTATTCTTTATATTATTTCTAAATTTTACTTAAAAAAACATTCTCAGTATATAACACTTATCTTTTATTTGGCATTAACTCCAGCCATGATAATGGGTATTTTGATGGGAACTTTTCTAGATAAAACAGAACCATCAATCACGATTATGGTCTTTATATGTGTACTTCCTTTATTCATATTGGATAAACCGTGGAGAATTATTCTCTACATAACAGGAACTGCTATAATCTATGGTATTTGTTGCTTTATAGCAAAGGATATAAATATGTTTATGGCGGATTTAGTTGATTTAGTTATTTTTTATTTTTTATCTGTAGGTGTCAACTTTTTTATTCTAAATGACCGTATCGAAAGTGTAGAAAACTACATTAAATATAGAGCTAAATCAGAAATTGATTTATTGACAGGTATATATAATCGAGGTGCTGGTGTTGAAATGATTGAACAGCTTATGGAGGAAAAAAAGTATGGAGCCTTTATTCTTATCGATATAGATGATTTTAAATATATCAATGATTCTTATGGTCATATTGTAGGTGACCGTTATTTACAAGCTGTAGCTGATAATATAAAGAATATTTTTTATGATAGTGTAGTTTTAAGATTAGGCGGTGATGAATTTGCCATCTACGCTAAGGATTTAAATAATGAGGAGAAGTGTAGAATGCACTTTGAGAAATTATTTGATGCGTTAAATAATATGGAAGATTTATCACAGAATAATTATGTATTTCATATTAGTTTAGGATGTTCAATCTGTGATAAAAATATTACTAATTTTGAAGATTTATATAGTAAGGCAGATGAAGCTCTTTATGCAGCAAAGGAAGCAGGAAAAGGGTGTTATCGAATAAACTGATTTAATATTTTATCAGAATTTCTATCTATATCGAGTAGAAGTGAAATTGAATCAGAGGTATGTCCTGGTGTATCTATGATTTTTCCACATAGTTCTGCTTCAATTTCTTTACGATTATCATCAGATATAAGAAAACATCTCTTTTCAAATTCCTGTTTTAGTGGGGGAAACAAGTTTCTATTTTATTAAAAAACATACCACACTTACAATTATACTTCAAGATAACTTTATAAATTTTACGATTAGTATCTATTTGCAAAAAAACAAGACAATAATTATATGCTATAAAAAAATGAAATACAAGAAAAGATGGTATAGCCTCTATGACATATACCACCTTTTATATTATATAAATCAATCTTTAACGGACCTATAAAGTTTTGTCGTGTTTTTCTAAGAATGTTAAGTATTCTTCTTTAGTCATAACTGGAGTAAAGGCATCCAGTATACCTTTAGTCTCCTTAGCATTATCAAAAAGAAGGTCTACAACTGTAAGTGCCATAGCCTTAGCAGGAACTATGTAAGCTAAGTCTTCATCAACTATTTCAAAATCTCTCGTATGAAGAGCACCTTTTACACCACCAATCATAGGGTGAAGGGTAGGCATTATATGAGATACATCTCCAAAATCAAATGAACCAGTGAAATCTCCACCATCGATAATCTTTCCTTTTAAACCTAAATCTTCAAGGTTATTTTTAAATAGGTTATCAAGGTTTTTGTATCTTAATATTGGTAGATACCCAGGAATTTCAGTTATCTCAACATCAGCTCCAACCGCCATTCCACCAGCCATTAATGCTTTATTTATTCTTTTATTAGCATCTATCATGCCATTTATAGTTCTAGCCCTTACATATGATTCCATATGAACATCAGCAGGAACAACATTTACTATATCTCCACCCTTTGTGATGATAGGATGAAATCTAACTCTTTCAGATTCTTTAAAAGTCTCTCTAAGTGCATTTACATTATTTATAGCAAGCATTGCTGCATTTAAAGCATTTATTCCATCATGTGGAGCAGAACCAGCATGAGATTCTTTTCCTATAAATTTAACTTTTTTTCCAACAAATCCATTACTTTCAGGGCCAACTAGAGCCTTATCCTCTCCTAAATCTGAAGAGTGAAACATCATAGATATATCTATATCATCAAAATAACCTCTTTTTATTAGTTCTTGTTTTCCACCAAAGTAAGTTATTTTTCCTTCTTTTTTCAATTGTTCTCTGTATTCTAATTCAATAAATTCTTCAGCAGGAGTAGCCATAAAAGATATTTTACCATCTAAATGTTCCAAAACTCCACTTTTTACTAAACCAACAGCGGCACCTAACATTCCAGCTATTTGTATATTATGTCCACAAGTATGAGATGCACCTATTTCATTAGAATCTTTATGTTCTTTGCATGATATACCATCTAATTCTCCAAGTATAGATATATGAGGACCTTCTTTACCAGAATTTGCATCTGCCTTACATCCTGTAACAGCTATATTTTTTTCGACAGATAAGTTTAGTTCTTGTTCAAAAAAGTTTGAAACAGCTTCTGTAGTTTTATACTCTTTATATCCATATTCTGGATTCTTGTAGATTCCATGACCTATTTCTAATATTTTTTCTTTGTTTTCATCTATAGTCTTTATTACTAGAGATTTTAATTGTTCTTTATTCATAATAAGTTCCTCCTATATTTTACCTTGAATACTTAAAACTATATGAGCTATACTTGCACATGCAAAGAATATAGTTGTAAAAACAACAAGTGATATTATAACTATTTTCCATGACATTTCCTTTAAAGCTTCTATTTTGTTTCCAACAGAAATTCCTGCAAAAGCTAGTAGAGGAGTAGTTATAGCCATAAAATTAATATTATTAGTGCTAGTTAAGAATACTTCAGATGTTGGACTATATGGCATACTAAGTAAAAGACCTATTATAGTTGCAAATCCAAAAGCAGGAAATATTGATTTAGGAAATAAATCCTTTATAATCATAGCAGCCATAGCAGCTAATATTAACATTACCATTCCAGGAAAAGCTGTTACTATAGATGTACCAACACTAATTCTTTGCCCTATAAGAATTATAACTCCAATAATAGACATAACCAATAATTGATATGAACTTTTCTTTAAATCTAAATTAGCAAACATTTATTAGCACTCTCCTTTTGTAGTTTTTGTTTCTTCAGCCTTTTTACTTTTTGAAAATTTAGGTTCTAAAATTTTGTACATAAAGTTAGTAAATGGTAAAGATACAAAGACCAAGAATATAATTCCTGTTATACTAGACATCATATTACTTGTTGCTGCATAGGCAAGTATTGTATCTGCCATTTCTGGAGGTACCATGGTAGAAAGTGAACCAGCAGCTGCGGTCATCATACTTCCACTACCAACACCACAAGCCATTCCTAAAGCATATGGATGAAGGCCACTATAAATTGACACTGAGCCTAACACACTAAAATATATAGTACCAAGAACTGTACCCATTAAATATGTACCAAGTACGCCACTACCTTCTGGAGAATTTATTCCATATTTTTCAGATATAACTCCTAAAGAAGGTTCACGGCTTATACTTGCAGTAGCTCCAATAGCTTCTCTTTTCATACCAAATATTAAAGCAAGTGGTAATGCGACTATTGGTGCAAGTATGTGACCAAATTCTTGAGCAAGAAATGCAGGCCCAGCTTGAATTATCTTATCGATGTTTGGACCAACAGTAGTCCCATATTTTATACCAAGCATTACTAGTGCAATTCCAACAACTTCACCAGCAATATTGATTTCTTTTTCTCCAATAACTTTTTTAAGTGCTTTAATTTTTTTTCCCAATAAATCAGGTGTTATTATAAGTCCGATTATAACTGCATAAAGCATTGGAAATAGTATTATAGAAGCTGAACCAATAGCTAAGGTTCTTTGTCCTATAAATTCACATATTACTACTAAGATTAAGCAAGTTAAAAAGACTTGAATAAAGTGTTTTTTATTAATTTCCATGATTGCCTCCCTAAAAAATAAATATTGTACTTATTTGAATTTGAAATAGAAAATACGTTTTCTTGAATATAATACGTTTTCCTAAATTACATAGAATTACATAATAAAACTAAATTAGATAGAATTATATAGTAAAATTGTTTTTCAAATAAGTTTCAGAAATGTCAATAACATGTCCTTAATTAAGAATAAATCAAAAATTTAACATTGTCAACGAAAAAATATCTAAAATATTACATAACTTCAAAATATTAGCATATAAATTTATTTATTAAAAATTTGCTTAAATATTGTAGGAATAAAATATAAAAAGCTTTAAAATAAATAATATAATAGTAAAATTAATAAATTATAAAGTTTAAAGCAATGGGAAAAATCAACTTAATAAATACATGAAAGCTCTATGGTTAATTTATAGAAAATAAAGATAAATATAATAATTTTAGTAGGTGATAATAGATGAAAATAAATAGATTAACAGAAATAATAGTAATACTATTAAATAAAAAATTAGTTACTGCTAAAGCGTTGGCTGAGAGGTTTGAAGTTTCTACAAGAACTATATATAGAGACATAGAAACTCTGTCTATGTCAGGTGTGCCAGTATATATGACTAAAGGCAAAGGAGGAGGAATATCTTTAATAGAAGAATATTCTATAGACAAAACTATATTGTCAAAGGAAGATAAGGAGAGTCTAATAATAGCACTTCAAACATTGCAAGCAACAAAGTATCCAGAAATAAATTCAGTAGTAGATAAAATTGGTTCAATATTTGGAGAAAGTAATTTTGCAAACTGGATTGAAATAGATTTTACTGAATGGGGAAGTAATTTTAATGAGGATGATAAATTTACAAAAATAAAAAATGCTATTTTAAGACGCAACACTATAAATTTTGATTATGTAAATAGTTTTTCAAGTCAGACAAATAGAACTGTTGAACCTATGAAGCTAATGTATAAAAGTAAGACTTGGTATTTGTATGGGTTTTGCAAATTAAAGGACGATTTTAGAATATTTAGAATCAGTAGAATGAAAAACTTAGTAGTAAAAGAAGACTTATTTTCAAGAAAGATGATTGAAGAGGCATGTTTAGATGACTCTAAAATAATTAAAGAACATATTGTAACTCTAAGGCTAAGATTTAAAGAAAAGATGCTCTATAGAGTTTTTGATGATTTTAACAATGATTTAATAACTAAAAATGAAGATAATACATATGATGTAATTGCAGAATTCCCAATTGGAGAGTGGATTTATGGATATATCTTATCTTTTGGAGATAGTGTTGAAGTACTTGAACCTAAATTCATTAGAGATAATGTAATAAATAGGTTGAGAGAGATGTTTAATATGTATTCCTTATAAGTTACTATTACTAAATTTAATTATATTAAAATATATGACATATAGATGTCGTATTTTATAAATTATAATTAAATCAAAGAAACATATAATCAAAAGCAATCAATAAAGCTAAAGTGAGGTATAAAGTATGGATTATGAAATAGTACATATAAGTGAAAAAATAGTAGTAGGTGTATCAAAAGAAACTACAAATAACAATGGGCAAGCAGTAAAAGACATAGGTGAATTATGGAAAAACTTTATGGGGAAAGGTATCTATAATGCTATAAAAGGTAAAAAAAATGATAAAACAATAGGTTTATATACAGACTATCAAGGTGATTTTACAAATCCATATAATTTTGTAGCATGTTGTGAAGTAAATAGTGAAGATGATAAGGATAACAATCTAAGTGAATTTAATGAAAAAGATATTTGTGGAGAATTTGTTATAAGTAAAGTTATACCAGGTGGTAAATATGCAAAATTCACTATAACAGGAGATATACAAAAGTCAGTGGGAGAATTCTGGTTTGAGTTTTGGAAAATGGATTTTGATAGAACTTATATAAGTGATTTTGAGGAATATCAAAATAATACATATGATATGAATAATCAAGAAGTTCATATTTACATTGGAATAAGATAAATTCATTGATAAATTTTAATAGATAAAACTTATTATAGGGATAAATAAGTTGATAATCATGACGGAGTGTATTATACACTCCCAATTTTTATTTTACAATTTATATTTAAAAATGATAAATTTATTACCATCCTTTTTTATATGTTTTAGCTTTATTTTTCTTGATGGGCTTCAATTTATTTACATGATTTCCAGTAAACATTATTAAAAATGCTGAAATTATTAGCATAAATAATATTACAAAAAAACAGTATGAAGTATTATACAAAGCAGATGGAGTATTATATTGAATAATCCCTAATCCAGCAGTTGTTGGATATAAATTTACTAAGAGTTCATGGCTAGAGGCGAAAGTTCCAATATATCCATAAAAAAATGTGAATATAACTCCAGCAAGAAAAATATTTTGTGAATGACTTGTTAGTATAATAACTGGCATAACTGCTATATAAAGGCAAAAATTCATAATAATAATTTGAATCATAGCTTTTATAGCAAGTGAGAATGTCATACCTGGAAAATTAGCAATAGTATTAACAACTATTACAAATAAAAAGCTTGTCAGACTTAAAAGTACTGTAAGTAGAGCAATAGTAAGTAATTTACCTATAAGTACTTCACGAAAAGTAATAGGAATTACCAAAATATTTTTAAGGGTATCATCAGTCTGTTCACGTGTAATAATATAACCAGCAATCAATGTAATAGTTGCAGGAAAAATCATAGTGCAATTAATCATTATTACAGAATTTACAAAGTATTCGAAGTCCCATAATACACTATCATTTGCTGTCGAAGTAAACCATGTTAAGAGAACAGATAGAGATATCATAACAATGCCTGACCATATAATAGAATATCGTTTTAATTTAAGCATTTCAGCCTTGATAATTTTTCCAATCATTTTTATTTCACTCTCCTGTTATAAATGCTAGCAATTAAAAAGGTAGATATTGCTGCAATCAATAAAATAGATGTAAATGTTTGTGTAAATGATGGTAGCAAAGCTTCTATTTCTGGAGACATTGGAGATACAATAAGTTTATCTGTTAACTCTCCTGAAGACCAAAGTAAAAATGAAGTAATAGGCATACATTGTAAAAATGTAGTCATACCAGATGACAAATTTGCTCCCAATATAAACAACATTGATAAATTAAATATGGAGTAGAAAAAGCAAATTAACACTGAAAAAATATATTGTAGACGCAATACAGAAAATAATTCCGAATATAAACAATATAGCCAATTTTGTAAGAACAAGCTTAGTAGCTGATATAGGAATTGTTTTTAAATTTTTAAAAGTATCATTATCTCTTTCTATAAAAAATAGCAAGACTGAGATAATTCCCAAAATACAAGGTAGTAAAAAAGACATTCCATAACCTAAAATCATACTGTAAATATTGTCATAAGCTGACCTCAAATACATTTCACTTGTATTTTCAGACATTTGATTCATAATTATAATAGTAATTGGAATTGGAAATAAAAAAGCACTAATAATTGTAAATACAATAAACTTTTTACGTTTTAATTTCCAAAATTCACACTTTATTAATTTAAGCAATTCCAGCACCTCCAGTTACCTTTTTGAAATAATCTTCTAGTGTATCTTCGCAAGTATGAGCTTCTGATACATAGGCACCACTTTCCATAAAAGCTCTTGTTATTTTAGACACAGGTATGGTAGTTTCATATAAACGAATACTATTATTATCTTCAACTCTAAAATTATTTGTTTTGAAATCTTGTTCCAAAACTCGAGAAGCTTGTGCTGTATCTGTTACAATAAAATGAATATACTTTCTATTTTTTTGTTCTAATTCCTCTAAACTTTCTTCTTCCAAAAGTATACCATTATCTATAATGCCTATATCATCTGCTAGTAGAGCAATTTCAGAAAGAATATGGCTTGAAATTAAAATAGTTTTTCCTCTTTCTGTACAAAGGTCACGGATAAATGTTCTTACTTCTGATATACCTATAGGGTCAAGTCCGTTGATTGGTTCATCTAAAATTAATATTTCTGGGTCGTGCATTACCGCCAAAGCAATTGCAAGACGCTGTTTCATACCAAGAGAATATTTTGAAAATAGCTTTTTATCACGATAAGGTAATCCAACTAATTCTAATGTATGTTTGATTGCATTTCTGTTTGGTATACCTCTAAGTTCAGCAAAAAGTTTTAAATTTTCTGTACCTGTTAAATTTGGATAAAATCCAGGTGACTCTATAAGGCTACCAATACGTGGCAAGATTTTTTTACTGTTAGTGTAGATATTTTTACCAAAGATATGTACTTCTCCAGATGTTGGTTTTGTAAGACCTAAAAGCATTTTCATTACTGTGGTTTTTCCAGCACCATTTCTTCCAAGTAAGCCATAAATTCTACCTTTTCTTATATGCATATTTAAATTAGAGACACTTTTTTGATCCCCATATTGTTTTGTTAAGTTGGTTGTTTTGATTATAAAATCATTCATGTTATAAAAAACTCCCATTTGCATTATCAAATTTATATTGTATTTATTTATACATTTGATTATAACATTTGAACCTAGAGTTAACCTAGAATTGTAAATAAATCTGGATTTATAAATAAAAAAGCCCATACATCTGTAAGGACTTTGTAGAATACTTTATTTGAATAATGGAAACCACATACAAAATGAAGTCTTTTTATTTGGTTCACTTTGTACCATGATATTTCCTCCCATCTTCTGAACAAGGTGCTTAACTATAGAAAGTCCAAGACCACTACCTTTTTGAGATCGTGATTTATCACATTTGTAAAGACGGTCAAAAATATATGGAAGGTCCTGTTTTGAAATACCTTTACCGTTGTCATTAACTGTAACTGTTACATTTAAGTCTTGCAATACAATACTAATTTCGATATAACTTGCACTACTATGATAAATAACATTTTGAATTAAGTTATTTAATATTCTAGAATAAGCTTCAATATCAACACAAATAAAAGTTTGTTTTTCAGGAATATCAATATCATAATTCATATTATAATCTTCAAATATAGGTATCCAGTCTTTTAGAATATCACGAGTTAATTCTGATAGTTCAACTTTTTCAATAATAAAGATTTCGTCATTTGAATTAAGTTTAAACCATTCAAATATTTTGTCTATATATTCCTTCATATCATGTGATTTTGTTCTAGCTATTTCAATGTATTGTTCACGTTCTTCTCCAAGTACAAAGCCTTTTTGCGAAGCATCTAAGTATCCAATTAGAGTAGTTAGGGGGGTACGTACATCAATGAGATAGACTAGTCATTAGTTCCTTATTAGCCTGATTTGCTTTTTTTAGAAAAATAATTTGTTCACAGTAATTATGAACAATTTCATTAATCTTATAGCAGATAGAAGTCGTTATATCATTTGGAGAGGCAAGAATCTTATGATTATTATTGCCTTGAGAAATATCATCTAGAATCTCTACCACATTATTTAATCGATGTTTTATATTTAGAAGTTTTATAAATAGTAATATGGCAATAAATGTAGATATAATTGCAATTATTGAAACAACATCAGGATATAATTCAGTATTTATATTTTTCATAATTACACCTCACGATTAAAACGATAACCCATACCTTTTACCGTTTGAATATAACTTGGATTATCAGCATCAAAGTCAATCTTTTTTCTTAGTCGGCTTATATACCCCATGAGATTTGCATCATCATAAGCATACTGTTCTTTCCACACTTCTTCATAAATTTGTTTTTTTGTAAGTATTCTCCCTTGATTTTCTGCTAGGTACCTAAGTACTTCAAATTCTTTTATTGGAAGTTCTATTTGTTTTCCACTAACAGTCACAACACAATTATCTAAGTCAATAGATAATCCCTTAAAGGAAAGTATAGATGATTTTTCAGTATGAGAATGATTTAGAGTGGTATATCTGCGAATCAAGGATAAAACTCTAGCAATAAATTCATCAATGTTAAATGGTTTAGTCAAGTAATCATCAGCGCCAGAACGTAAACCATGAATCTTATCACTATTTTCAGTCTTAGAAGTCAGCATCAATACTGGGACAGAACTGATTTTACGTATTTTTTTAAGAATTTCAAATCCATCTAATTCTGGCATCATAACATCTAATACAATTAATTGAAAGTTATCATTTAAAACTGCATTTAAACCATCTTTACCACAATGGCAAGTATAAGCATGTATACTCTCTCTACTTACACATTTTTTGAGTAGCTCACAAAGTTCTATATCATCATCTATAATCAATATTTTGTTCATAACCTAAATCCTCCTTTAGTGATACATAAGATTCTATTAATTATAAATAGACTATAAATTTAAATTCAATTTGAATAATAATATATATATATTATACAAATATTTTTAATTTATTATATTTCTACATAGTTAAATAAGCAAGTGATTATATTTAAAATAAACAAGTAAACTTTAGCTTTAATACTTTTAAATAATATTATAATATATACTTAATAAAATATAAAAAAACTTTTTCAAAAATATAAAAATTATATTATATAAAATTGCAATAAGTATTAAAAATATAATTTTTTTTAACATATAATTGATTTTTTGACAACTGTTTATGTTTTTATGTGATTATGTTTTTAATAACTCGTCAAAATGCCAAACATATATTACAATAGAGATATAAGTTTTTTAATTGACAAACTGTATTAATAAAGTTGAATATAATATAGCATGAATATTTACTTTTGTTTATAAATGAAATGTATTTATTATGTAGGGAAAGTAAGTCGGTAAGTATAGACAATGACTGAAAAATAATAGCATTTATTGTTACAAGTATGGAGGAGTTAGTTTTATGGGAAATAAAATTTTAATAGTAGATGATGCTATTTTTATGAGAATGATGATTAAAGAAGCTCTGAGTAAAAGTGGGTACGATAATTTAGTAGAAGCAAGTGATGGAGAAGAAGCTTATAATATGTTTAAAGATGAAATGCCTGATTTGACACTACTTGATATTACAATGCCTAAAAAAGATGGTCTAGAGGTATTAAAGGAAATAAAAATGTTGGATTCAAATGCTAAAGTGGTGATGTGTTCTGCAATAGGGCAAGAAAATATGATTGTGGAAGCTGTAAAGCTTGGAGCACTAGATTTTATAGTAAAGCCATTTAAAACAGAAACATTGATTAAAGTTGTAAATAATGCCTTAAAATAAAGGCTGTAAATACACCTTTATATAGTAAAAATACATAAATGTAACAATAGAGGGAGGGGTTTATATTATAAATTATTCACAACTTGATGATGTCCATATAGATGCTCTTAGAGAAATTGGTAATATAGGCTCTGGGAATGCAATTACTGCACTTGCATCCATGATAAATAGTAAGATAGAAGTATTAATACCTATGGTCAAGATACTTGAATATAATGAAGCTACAAATTTACTTGGAGGTCCAGAAAACAAGGTTGTATGCATTTTACTTGATATGAAGGGCGATATTAATGGGATGTTTATGTTTTTGTTGGATGAATCAATCACTCAACTTATGCTTAACTCTCTTTTTAATAAAGATGAAGCTTTTTTAGACGAAATTACAGGTATTGAAATTTCTGCAATCAAAGAAATAGGCAATATTATGGCAAGTTCTTATGTAAATGCTATTGCATCTATGCTAAATATGAACATAAGTATTTCAGTTCCAGATATGTGTATTGATATGGTTGGAGCTGTGTTAAATGTCCCTATGATAAGATTTTCTGATGTTGGGGACAAAATTTTATTTATAGAAAATAAATTTAAAAATAGCGATAATTATTTTATTAGCCACATATTGATGATTCCAGAAATGGACTCGCTTAAAGAAATATTAGTAAGATTGGGATTAGCAGTATGAGTAGAGAGATAATAGTAAATATTGCAGATATGAAAATAGTGTATAAACCAAATGTTTTGGTTACTTATGCACTTGGCTCTTGTGTAGGAGTATGCTTGATAGATAAAATAGCGGGAATTGGTGGAATGTTACATGTTATGTTGCCATATAGTAAAGATGCTATTCACATTGAAAATAAATATAAATTTGCTGACACAGGAATAAATGAACTTATTAAGTCTATGGAGCATATAGGTGCAAATAGGACATATATAAAAGCAAAAATAGCTGGAGGAGCCCAGATGTTTTTAGGAAATAGTAATTCATCAATTGCAAGCATAGGCTATAGGAATGTTGAAGCAGTAAAAAAAACTCTTTTAAGCTTAAATATTCCTATAATAGCAGAAGATACAGGAATGAATTATGGAAGAACAATACGCTTTTATACTGAGACAGGCGATTTAATTGTAGACTCAATAAATAAAGGAAAAAAGAAAATATAGCTATATTTTTATGTAGAATATGTTTAAGGGGGAGGTATTAAATGAGATTTCCAGATGACCCATATTTAGGTTATGAGTTAGTCGATGAGGGGATTAAGTACATAAAATTTAAAGTAGATGGACAGAACTTTGGGATTGAACTTGAAAAAGTCATAGAGATTGTTGGGAATCAGGAAATCATATTTATTCCAGAACTCCCAACCTATTCAAAAGGAATAATAAATTTGAGGGGAAAAATTATCCCAATAATAGATATGCATTTAAGACTGAGGAAAAATAATTTAAATACTACTGATTATGTATATATAGTAATAGTTGAGCTGGAAAGTTTAGTAGTTGGATTTGTAGTTGATAAAGTTGAGGAGATAATAGGTTTAGAAGAAAATCAAATATCACCTCCACCAAGAGTTACTCTTGAATATTCAGATTATTTTGTAAGCGGTATTGGAGAGATAGACAATCAAATAATTGCCTTGTTAGATTTGGAGAAGCTTTTGACAGATGAAGAAGAACTTTTAATAGATGAATTGCTTTGTAAATACAATTGCACTATCATGTAACACATATATATAATTATAGTGGCATTGTAATTATATTATAATGGGAACATTTGGAACTATAGTGGTATAATTATTAAGTATAAGAATTTTAAATTATAAGAATTTGAATATATTATGTTTAAGAGAGGTTTGGATATGGAAAATAAGCAACAAGGAACAATTTTAGTCGTTGATGATAGTGTTCTAATGTGCGATTTAATAGATAAAACACTTACAAAAGATAATTTTAAAGTCATAAAAGCATTTAATGCAATAGAAGCAAAAGAGTGTATTAAAGATTGTACACCAGATATTATTCTGCTTGATATAATTTTACCAGACAACTCTGGATTTGAATTGTGTAGAGAAATGAAATCTAATATTCGTACAGAAGACATACCTATAGTTTTTATAACTTCAAAAAATACAGACACAGATATAGTAAAGGGTTTTGGAGTAGGAGCGATAGACTATATGGTAAAACCTTTTAGTATGACAGAACTAAAAGCTCGTGTTATGGCTCACATTGAAGTTAAAAAATCTAAAGATAAATTAAGAAAAATAAATAATGAGCTGGAATCTTCTCTTGAAAAATTAAATAGATTAGTTGTAAGAGATTATCTTACAGGTCTTTATAATAGACGTCATATAATTAATCAGCTTATGGAACAAAGAAAAATTAATAGATATAGTCATGAAACAGTGTCTCTTATTCTTGGAGATATTGACGATTTTAAAGTTATTAATGATACTTATGGTCATGAAGCAGGAGATTTTGTGCTAACAGTAATCTCAAGTATAATTAAAAAGAATTGTAGACAAATTGATACTGTATCAAGATGGGGTGGAGAAGAATTTTTGATAATGCTCACTAATACTTCAATAGAAGGAGCAAAAATACTTTCAGAGAGAATTCGCAAAGAAATAAAGGAATTTGAATTTAACTATAAAGGAAATGAAATAAAATGTACTATTACATTAGGAGTAGTAGAGGTAAACTCAACTATATCATTAGAAGAAAATATATCCCTAGCAGATAAGGCAATGTACGAGGGTAAAAATCTAGGAAAAGATTGCAGTGTAGTAAGTACAATGAATGGACTACAGAAGATATAGATTGATATCTTGATAAACTTACTTTATAAAGGAGTATAGATATGAAAAGAGAAGTAAAGCTTTCCAAATTGGCAATAGTATTGCTAATTGTTATAGTACTAGCCGTTATGGCAGGAATTTTTTCTTCAATTTCATCTTATAGAGCATTTGAGAAAGTGGAAAAAAGTATCAATGACATGAACAATTTGAGAAATCAAAGTCAGTATATAAAAGACACAACTGGAGAAGTTTGTGACATGTTAAGAAGATACGTTTTTACAGGTGAAAAAAAGAATAAGGATGTCTATGAAAAAGAGCTATATGGAAAAACAAGAGAATCCGCTTTAAATAAACTTGAAAAAATTGGTCTTACAAAGACTGAGTCAAATAAAATTTTGGAAGCTAAAGAGATATCTGATTCTTTGGTACCAAAAGAACAAAGTGCTATAAATGCAGTTGAAAGTAATGACAAGAGCTTAGCTCAAAGCATAATTTTTAGTAGGGAATATGTAGAATCTCAAGAAAAAATGGATTCTTTAATAGATGAATTTCAAGAGGATGTAGTTACTCGTTCAAATGCTGAAATTGTGGAAGTCAAAAAAGAATTACAAAGTTTGATACTAAGAACGATATTTATACTCACACTATTAATCATATTAACAATGATAGAATATACAGTAATAAAACTAAAGATAGTAATTCCTATTAATAAAGTAGAAAAACACTTTTCAAGAATTGCATCTGGGGATTTAAGAACAAGCATAGATGTTGAAGAAAGTAAATCTGAAATAGGAATGTTAGTAAGTTCTGTTAAAAAGATGCAAGATATGTTGTTAAATTATATAGACCTTATAGATAGTACATTGACTAGTATCGCAAAAGGGGATTTAAGAATAGACATAGAACAAGAATTTATAGGAGATTTTAAATCAATCAAAACATCATTAGAAAGTATAATAAATTCTTTTAATGATGATTTCTATGAAATAAATCTATCAGCTGAGCAAGTTGCAAGTGCATCAGAACAAGTATCAGCAGGTGCACAAGCTCTTTCACAGGGTGCTACTGAACAAGCTAGTTCAGTAGAAGAATTAGCCTCTACAATTAATGAAATATCTGATGGAATTAAGCAATGTGCAGATAGTGCTAGTCTTGCATGTGAAGTATCTGACCAATCAGCACTACAAGTTGGTTTTGGAAGTAGATGTATGGATGATATGATGACATCAATGGGGGAAATAAGTGAAAAATCAAATGAAATATCAAAGATAATCAAAACTATAGATGAGATAGCTTTTCAAACTAATATTCTTGCATTAAACGCAGCTGTTGAAGCAGCAAGAGCAGGTCAATATGGTAGAGGATTTGCAGTTGTTGCAGATGAAGTTAGGTCTTTGGCAGGAAAAAGTGCTAAAGCAGCTCAAAATACAGCAATTCTTATAGAAGAAGCTATTAAAACAGTGGAAAATGGTGTCAAAATTGCAGAAGAAACTGCAAAAGCATTAGACTTAGTTGTAAATGGTGTAGAAAAAACTACTAATTATATTAATGGAATTTCTTCATCTGTACATAGTCAAGAGATAGCAATTACACAGATTTTATCTGGAATAGAGCAAATTTCAATAGTAGTTCAAATGAACTCTGCAACAGCAGAGGAAAGTGCTGCAGCTTCAGAAGAAATGTCTGCTCAAGCGCAAATTTTAAAAGAATTAGTAGAAAAATTTCATCTAAAAGAAAGTGAGATAAGAAAATCATCGTGGATTTAGATTATAGAATATTATATATAATGAAAAATAGAAATTTATTTGTCGACTGTAGGTGATAAATATGAATTATATTGAACCAAGTATGAGACCAATGTTAGATATGTTTATCTTTGAGACAAGTCTATTACTCGAGCAATTAGATGAAATTATGATTCAGACAGAAAAAGAAAGAGTATTTAGCAACAGTAATATTAATGAAACTTTTAGAATTATGCATACAATAAAAGGCTCAGCTTCTATGATGGGTCTAGACAATATGTCTGCTTTAGCACACAGTGTAGAAGACCTATTTTATATTATACGTGAAAGAAAAATAGAGATTATAGATAATGATTTATTGTTTGATTTAGTTTTTCAAGCATTAGATTTTATAAAATCTGATGTTGGGAAACTACAATCAGGAGATTGTATAACTTCTGATTGCTCTAGCTTTATAAAAGATATTGAAGATTATGTAAGTACTCTAGAACTATCAAGTTCTACAAATTTACAAGATAAGTTGAACTTAGAAGACACATACGAAAAAGAAATAACTAATTTAAATTTTTCATATAAAGAAGGCTCAGACATAGTTAAAATAGTTTTTGAACAAGATTGTATGATGGAAAATGTAAGAGCCTTTATGCTTACATTTGAATTGCAAGATTACTGTGAATTTCTAGCATTTTATCCTGAGGATGTAGAAAAAAATACGGATACAGCAGAATATATTAAAAAATATGGATTTTATATACAATTTATCGCTAAAGATGATAAGAACATAATTTATAAAACAATAAAAGATAATCTATATGTAAAAGAGTATTTAAATGTTGATAAAGATGATATATATACAAGTGAAAAACAGGATAATATGTTGGCTAAAAAGCCAAAAACTAATTTAGAGATAAATTCCAAAGATGAAAATAATTTTGTAAAAGAAAAAAGTGTATTACAAGAAAATGTTTTAAATGAGGAAATTGACTTAGAGAAAGATGGTTTAATTGAAGAAAATGAGCATCTGCCAATAAGTAAACAAAATATTATGACTGTAAATTTAGAAAAACTAGATTTACTTCAAAATATAGTTGGAGAAATTGTAATCATGGAATCAATGGTTGTAAATAGTGTAGATTCTAAAGGTGTTGATATAGATAATTTCAATAAAGCAACAAGACAATTACATAAGCTTACAGATGAATTGCAGGATATAGTAATGTCAATGCGTATGGTTAAAATTGCAGGTGTATTTCAAAAAATGCATAGAATTGTACGAGATATGAATAAAAAATTAGAAAAAAATGTTGAACTAATAACTATAGGAAATGAAACAGAAGTAGATAAAAATGTAATGGATAATTTAGCAGAACCATTTATGCATATTATAAGAAATGCTATGGACCATGCAATAGAGCCTGCTGATGAACGTATATCTAAAGGTAAAAAAGAAATAGGAACTATAATTTTATCTGCTGAAAATTTAGGTGGAGAAGCTGTCATAAGTATTTCAGATGATGGGAGAGGTCTCATGAAAGATAAGATTTTGGAAAAAGCTAAAGAACAAGGTCTTCTTAAACATCAAATTAATGAATATACTGATGATGAAATTAATTCTTTAATTATGACTCCAGGATTTTCTACAAAGGAATCTATAACTGAATTTTCTGGTAGAGGAGTAGGGATGGATATTGTTCGTAAAAGTATTGAAAAAGTCGGCGGTTCAATTGGTGTAAAAAGTACAAAAGATGAAGGAACAACATTTACTATAAAAATACCACTGACACTTTCTATAGTAGAAGGTATGGAGTTCAAAGTTGGAAACTCGATGTTTACTTTGCCAATATCATCAATAAGAAGTACATTTAAACTTGCAGATTTAAGCCAAGTAATTAAAGATGGAAGTGGGACAGAATTAATTACAATATATGGAGCATGTATTCCTATTATAAGATTACATAAAATATATGATATTCATACAGATATAACTGAATTAGTAAATGGGAATATGATAATCATAGAAAATGAGCATAAAGCAGTATGTATTTTTGTGGATGAAATAATAGGAACTCAACAGGTTGTAGTAAAGCCATTTCCAGTTTATTTTAACAGGTTTAATATGAAAAACAATGGCTTTTCAGGATGCACAATACTTGGTGATGGAAGTATAAGTCTGATTATAGATGCAGATAACATTATGGAAATATATTAGGGGATTTAAAGTATGTCTACAGATGAGATTATAAAACAAGTATTAACATTTTATGTTAATGATGTTATTTATGGAATAGAATTAGAAAATGTAATTGAGACTATAAGGTTTCAACCAATAACATATGTACCACGTCTTCCAAATTATATAAATGGAGTTATTAATTTGAGAGGAAGAATTATACCAGTTATTGATATGCATATTAGATACAATCTTCCTGAAGTTGATTATAATGAGAGAACATGTATAATAATTATAAAAATTGATGAGTATCAAGTTGGAATTATTGTAGATAAAGTTGTTGATGTTGTTCTTATAGATAACTTAAACTTACTAGAGACAACTATTTCTAACAACGTAAATATAAATAAAGTTATAAAAGAGATTGTAAAAGTTGGAGATAATTCTATACTAATTTTAGATATTCGAAAGTTTCTAATTGGCAGCATGTAATTAGATTTGACAAATTAGCAGGAGGAAGTTTTTGTATGATAAAACTTACTGATGAAGAATTTAAAATTCTTGTAAACTATATAAAAAAAGAGTATGGAATTGATTTAAGCAAAAAAAGGGTATTAATTGAAGGACGACTATATAATACAATGCGAGAGAGAAAGTTTAGTTCTTTTAGTCAATATATGAACCTATTATTTAGAGATAAGACAGGAAATGAAGCTATAAACTTAATAAATAGGTTGAGCACAAATCATACATTTTTTATGAGAGAACATCAGCATTTTGAGTATATGTATAATAATGTACTTCCTTTTTGGGAAGAAAATAATAAACTCAGAAACTTAAATATATGGAGTGCAGGTTGCTCCAGCGGAGAAGAAGCATATTCAATAGCTATGATTTTAGATGATTATTTTGGAAGTAAGAAAGATTTGTGGAATATTAAAATTATAGCCACAGATATTTCAATGAATTCACTTGAAAAAGCTAAAAGAGCTATATACACAGAAGCAAATGTTGATAATGTTCCAAAATTATGGAAGAAGAAATACTTCATAGATAATAAAGATGGTACATTTAAAGTTTGTGATAAGATTAGAAAAAGTGTATTTTTTAAACCATTCAATTTAATTGAAGATTTCTCACATCAACTTTTTGATTTGATTTTTTGTAGAAATGTTATGATTTATTTCGATTTAAAAACAAAAGAAGAGCTTATAAATAAATTTTATGATGTAACTAAAAAAGATGGATTTTTATTTGTAGGTCATGCAGAGATAGTAAATAGAAGAAATACAGAATACAACTATGTAAAACCTGCTGTTTATAAAAAATAGAATAATATTTTGGGTATATGATTTTGTGGGGGCGGTAATGTGGAAAATATTAATAACATGGTCATTGCTATAGGCGCATCTATAGGTGGTACAGAAGCAATACTTGAGATTATAAAAGACTTACCAAAATCTACACCAGGGGTTGTTGTGGCTCAACATATGCCAGCTATATTTACTGAGATGTATGCACAACGACTTGATAAGCAGTGTATTATGAATGTAAGAGAAGCTAAAAATAATGATAGAGTAGAGCAAGGAAATGTACTTATTGCACCTGGTGGATATCAAATGAAATTACATTTAGATAAAGATGGGTATTATGTAACTTGTGAAGAAGGTAAAAGAATAAGTGGACATTGTCCATCTGTAGATGTTTTATTTGATTCAGTAGCACAAGTAGCAGGTAAAAACTCAATAGGGATAATACTTACAGGAATGGGTTCAGATGGAGCAACTGGACTTTTGAAAATGAGAGAAAAAGGTTCATTTACAATTGGACAAGATAAAAACTCTTGCATTGTATACGGAATGCCAATGGTAGCGTTTGATAGAGGTTCTGTTGTAATCCAATTACCACTTGATAAAATTTCAAGTTGTCTGATAAGTCATCTTAATATTTGAAAAGCAAAAGATTAATTTTTATAAATAAAAATTAATCTTTTATTAAAATATATGGATAAAAAACCCTAGAAACTCCAAATATAATAAGAGAGATTTATATTTAGGAGGAAAATGATAAGATGAAATTTTTTAAAGTAAATACGAAAGCTAGAGTTTTAAGATATGTGTTTGTTTTATCCTTGACTATAATAGCTGTTTTAGCAATTAAACATGACTATAGATATAATAATTTAGGGAAAGATGCTTTACTTAATCTAAATAAAGATAAAGAAGCTGTAAGCGTTATGAGCAATCAATCATTGCCAAAAGATACTACAAATAGTAAACAAACTTTATCAGTAAGTACAATAGGAAGTAAAACAATAGTTAAAAATGATGAATATATAGAAAGCACTATAAATATGCCTATAATAACAAATTCAAATAAGATTGTTGAAAGGTCTACAAATGATAGAATAAAAAATGATATATTTGAATTTTATAACAAATCGTATAAAGAGGCAAAACAATACCTTAAAGATAATCCTGATGAAGAAAATAAATTTGTTGCAAATGTAGACTTTGAACTTAAAAAGAATACTGATTCTGCTCTTAGTATAAAGGTAAGATATTATACTTATAGTGGTGGAGCACATGGATATTATCAAGATATAGCTTATAATGTAGATATGAGAACAGGTAAGTTTTTAGAATTAATGGACTTATTTAAAGATAATGCTAAATATAAAGAAGTTATAGATGAGGAAATTAAACAACAAATAACTGATTTGGAAAAGAAAGATAAAGAAAATGTAGGAATATATAATTTTAAGGGTATAAAAGAAAATCAAAATTTTTATTTGCAAGATGATAACTTAGTTATATATTTTGATTTATATGATATAACTCCATATGCAGCGGGAATACCAGAATTTTCAATAAATAAAAAACTAATAAGCTATATGTTAAAATCGGAGTATGTAGATTTGTTTAATATGAAATAGGATTGTTTAATATGAAATATATTTATTTAATATGAAATAGAATTTGTATTAAAATGTTATGTTATAATATCTAGCATAGAAACTTATTAAAATTGGGGGTATGTAAAATGCTACTTTTAAAAAAAGACGACATAAAAAAAGTATTTACTATGAGAGATGCAATTGAGGCTGATAAAGAAGCTTTTAAAATTTATTGTGAAGGAAAAAGTGTAACTCCTTTGAGAACTAATATACCAGTTCCAAGTCAGGATGCTAGTATGTTATTTATGCCAGGATATGTAGAAGACTTAGGGTGCGCAGGAATAAAAATTGTATCTGTATTCCCTAAAAATGCTCAAAAAGGCAAACCAGTAATTCCAGCAACAGTATTATTATTAGATGGGGAGACTGGAGAAGTATGTGCTGCTTTAGATGGTACTTATATAACTCAGGTTCGTACTGGTGCAGCATCTGGTGCAGCTATAGATGTTTTGGCTAAAAAAGATTCTAAGATAGGGGCTTTAATAGGCTTAGGAGGACAAGGCGAGTCACAACTTGAAGCTATGTTAGAAGCTAGAAATTTAGATGAAGTAAGAGTTTTTAGTAGAAATAAAGAAAGTAGAGAAAAATTTGCAGAAGAGATGAACTTAAAGCTAAGCAAATATAATACTAAAATAGTTGCAGCTGAGTCATCTGATGAAGCTATAGATAATGCTGATGTAATAGTTTTAGCAACTACATCAAAAAAACCAGTATTTGATGGGAATTTAGTGAAAAAGGGAGCATTAGTAAGTGCTGTAGGTTCATACTTACCAGATATGCAAGAGATGTGCCCAACTTGTTTAATTAGAGCATCTAAAATATTTTTTGAATCAACAGATGCAGTTTTATCAGAATCAGGAGATATATTGATTCCTTTAGAAGAAGGTAAAATAAGTAAAGCTGATTTTAGTGGTGATTTAGGAAATGTTATAAACGGAACTATTTCTGGAAGAGAAAATGATGATGAAATAATTGTGTTTAAAAGTGTCGGAATAGGTGTACAAGATGTCGTAACAGCAAAAAGAATATATGATAAAGCAAAAGATAGAGGGATTGGAACAGACTGGCAATGGTAAAATTTTCAAAATAAACTTATAATTAGACAAAATTATGCTATAATATTAATAAATAAATTTTTTTATTCAATTAACTGAGGGAGGATATTTGTATGAAAATGGTAAAAAAATTAATCTTATCTTCTATTATGGCTTTAGTTTTAGTTCTAACTATAGGCTGTTCTAATGCAGAAGAAAAAGTAAAGTCGAATTTTGAAGCTAATTTAGCAGCACTAGAAATGTATAAATACGATGAAAAAGGTATTTCTGATGCCTTAACAGAAGCTGAATATAAACAAATTCAAACTTATAATAACACAGATAAAGTTTCAATGCTTGCTCAATTAACACCTCTTTATGGAAAAGAGAATGCTGAAAAGATATATGACACAATTGTTAAATTAATACAAGGTGTTGAAAAGACAGTAACAGTAGATTCTTCTAGTAAGGATAAGATAACTTTAAAAGTTGTAAGTAAAGCATTGGATACTAGTAAAGTAATGTCTGAGGCAAATGATTTAGTAAAATCATATGTAACTGATAAAAATAATTACAACAAAGCAGAAAAAGAAGTTCAAGACGATATGGCAAAAATGATTATCGACCTTTACAACAAAAAGCCAACTAAGGATGTTACAACTTCAATTACATATACCAAAAAAGATGGTAAATGGCAACCACCTAGCAATATACAAAAATTATGTGAAGGAATATATACAATTTAATTTATTTTAAAGACACTAAAACTATCTTTTAAACATATAATAAACTGTTTGGAAGATAGTTTATTTTATTATTTATTGAACACTACCTTTCAAATTTATTTGATATACTTGGCAGTTTTGACTATATAAAACTTTCAATACAATTATGCTATATCTTGATAAAACATGGTGAATAATTGTGTGTTATATAGTCGAAAATATGATATATTAATATTATATTATATTATATGATAAAAGTTTATTTATATGCTTTTAGGGAGATTTTTTATATAAAATGAAAGGGGTGTTTTTTATGTTATCAAGGCAAGAATTAAAAAGAGTATCAAAAGCTCAGTTATCTGGAAACTGGGGAATATGTGCAATTAATATGGCAATATATATTGCGTTGATATTAGTTATATCATTTATAGGATTGCCTTTTGAGCCTTTAACTACTATCATAGTAGCTATAATAGGTTTTTTAGTTGCAGCAGGATTTACATGCATGTTTTTAAAGATTACTAAAGATAAAAAAGTCAAGATGGGAGATATCTTCGTAAATGGAAGAATTTATTTAAGAAGTTTTGGACTTTATATATTAGAATCAATTGCTGTTTATATTTATTCTTTTATAATCACAATTATAGGAGCATTTTTATCATTTGGAGTTTTACTTACTAGTGGAGCAATTGAATATCTATCAAGTAATAACGTTGGAGTAGGAACTGTAATTTCTACTGCTATAACTCTAGTTATTATAGTAATGGTGTTGATGTTGCCAGTTTATATATTGCTATTATACATTTCTCAAGCTGCTTTTTTAATATGTGAAGACAAAGATAATCTGGGTGTATTTAAAGCAATGGGTGCTAGTTTAGATATGATGAAGGGCAATGTACTTAAACTATTTATATTAAATCTTAGCTTTATAGGATGGTATATATTGACTATATTCACTTTAGGAATAGGTTTGTTATGGTTAATTCCATATATAGGAGTTACTAATTGTAATTTCTATAGAGAATTATTAAAAGATAATCCAGATGTAGAAGATATATTGCTAGATAAGGAAAAATCTTATTCTATGTATTAAGATAGTTTTATAGTTAAATAAAATAAAGCTTTATTTAGATATTAAAGTATAAGAATGACAAGACTGTCTTTTACAAGAACTATTTCTTTAAAAGACAGTTTTTGTTGTTAAAAAAATAAATGGTTGACATCACATAGACTACTGTGATAGTTTTTAATTATAATATTGACTATTGTGATAACCATATTTGAGGAGCGATTTTATATGGAAATAAAATTATTTGATTCAGAACTTAAAGTGATGGAAGTTCTATGGGAGATAGGAGAAAGTAAGGCAGGGGAATTAGTAAAAGTTTTAAAGGAAGAGACAGGATGGAATAGAAACACTACGTATACAGTTATAAAAAAATTAGTATCAAAAGGTGCAATAGAAAGAATTGAACCAAACTTTGTTTGTAAACCTTTAATAAGCAAAGAAGAAGTTCAAAAGCATGAAACAGAAAGCTTAATTAATAAAATGTTTGGAGGGTCTTCAGAAAAATTTCTTTCAGCTTTTATTAATAAAGAAAATCTCTCAAGTGATGAGATTACAAAACTTAAACAGATTGTTGAGAAATTAAAGTGAGGTAAGATTAATGTTCACTAAATTATTAGAAATGAGTGTTACTTCTGGAGTTTTAATTTTAATTGTTATTTTTATAAGAGCATGTTTGTTTAAAAAATTGCCTAAAAAGGTATTTGTATTATTATGGCTAGTTGTTCTGTTTAAACTTTTAGTACCAGTAAGTTTAAACTCTAGTTTTAGTATTTATAGCATTATTGAGTCAAATTTTGATGCCCAATTGGGAAATACGTCAGCCGTAAATTATTCAATTAAGAAAAATAATAATTTTATAAGCAAGAAAAATTTTGGAGATTCTAAGGCTTTATTTAATCTTGAGAATTTTACAGCATTGGAAATCTCAAGTATTTTAACGTTTGGAATTTCTATTATTTTTATTATGTTTTTATGCTTTAAGTATATCAGGACGATTAATCTTTTTAAAACTTCGATACATATAAAAAATCATGAATTTATTAAAAAGTGGGCATATGATAATAGGCGTCTTAGAAAATTTTTTGTTTGTATATCTGAATTTACTAAAACACCACTTACGACTGGTATTTTAAAACCAAATATCATTTTGCCAAAACAAATGGACTATAGCAATAACCAAACTCTAAACTTTGTCTTAACTCATGAATTGGTTCATATTAATAGGTTTGACAATATATTGAAGTTGTTTATGCTTGTAGCTCTTGCTGTACATTGGTTTAATCCTTTGGTTTGGGCGATGCTTTTTCTATTGAATAAAGATATAGAATTTAGTTGTGATGAAAAAGTAATGAGTATAGTTGGTGAAGAATATAGAGCTGATTATGCAACTGCGCTTATAAGTTTGGCAGAGGAACATAATACATTTCCAATGACACTTTATAATGGATTTGGAAAGACAAAGATAGAAGAAAGAATAGTCAATGTTATGAAGTTTAAAAAATCAACCTATATTACTTTTTTAGTTTCAGCTGTGTTAATTTGTGGAACTAGTGTTGTTTTCGCAACTGGGAATAAAGAAATTGATGAAGTTGAATCTTTTAATCTAATAGAAAATGAGGAAGGTAATAAAAATGACTTTTCAATAGGAGGTCAATCATTAAACATAGAAGCTAAAAAAAGTGATTCAGATATTTCAGTGACATTATCACAAAAAAGTAATGGAAGACTTGCGTTAAGTGCATCAGAATTATATAAAAAGCAGGAAATTAGTTCAGAGGTTAAGAGTGAAGAAGTTGATTCTAATATATCAAAGTATTCAATTGTAAAAAGAGATTCTGTTTATAATGATATATCTATAATGAAAAGTACGAAGATTTCAGAAGCTACAAAGACTTCAGAAACTAATAAAATACAATATAAAGCTTCTAAAAGTAACTAGATATATTATAAATAAAGATGAGTTGATAATTAGTGATACTATCTTAAAATAATTAAATTTATTTTGAGATAGTATTTTTTATTAAAAAATTTTATAGAAATACTTGACATAATGATGACTATTGTGATAGTCTAAAAGTGTAGTTAATAACTATTGCAATAGTCACTATGAACTACACTACCCAAATAAATCTCTAAGAAAGGAATGTGAGTTATGAAAATAAAAAAATCCCTTATAAGTGCAATAATGGTATCTGCTATGGTACTAGGAGGAACAGGAGCAGTATTTGCAAGTGGAAATGACGATGTATCTAATATTGAGTTATCTAAGTTTAAATCTCTAGTAGAATCAGGGGTAACTGAGCCTGCTGACTTAGAAAAATATGGAGTTGAGTATTATACTTATGAAGAGTATGCTAAGCATATTGAAGAGTTAAAAGCATATGCTAAAGACCATTCAGCAGTTAAAGATGTAAGTTCAAAAGACCTTGAAGATACAATTAAGACTATGGAAAAAGATTTAGAAAAGATAAAAACTGAAGGCTTAAAGATTATGAAACCTATCGTAATAGATAATGAAGATGGGACTCAATTGGCAGTTTCTTTATCTAGAGCTGCTATAGCTGAATAATTAATATTAAGTTTTTTAGTGATAAGTATCAAAAGTAGTTAAAAAACTAAATAAGCGTAATTAAACATAGCAAACAAGAATAAAAAAAGCAATAAATAAACAATAACAAAAGACTTAAAGTCTACATGAAGATAGAGAAGTAAAAAATAAACAAATTAAATAATATAAAAGTAAATCTAGTCAAAGTAAAAGTATTAAACCCAGTTTGTAATGTTAACATTTTTTATATGTATTAATAAATGTTAACATTACTTTTTTTATTTAGAATAGGGATTTTTACTAAAAAACTTTATAGAAATACTTGACATAAAAGTGACTATTGTGATAGTCTAAAAGTGTAGTTAATAACTATTGCAATAGTCATTGGAAGCTACACTACCCAAATAAATCTCTAAGAAAGGAAGATGAGTTATGAAGATAAAAAAATCCCTTATAAGTACAATGATGGCCTCTGCTATAGTATTAGGAGGAACAGGAGCAGTATTTGCAGATGGAAGTAGTGATGTATCTAATATTACATTAGAGAAGTTTGATTCTCTAATAAAATCAGGAATAACTGAGCCTGCTGACTTAGAAAAATATGGAGTTGAGTATTACACTTATGAAGAGTATACTAAGCGTATTGAAGAGTTAAAAGCATATGCTAAAGACACTACACAAGTTAAAGATGTAAGTTCACAAGACCTTGAAAATACAATTAAGAGTATGGAAAAAGATTTAGAAAAGATAAAAAGTGAAGGTTTAAAGATTATGAAACCTATTAGAATAGATAATGGAAATGGATTGATAAGTTTCTGTGGTCGTTAAATAATTAAATGATACAAAAGTAAATTTAGTCAAAGTAAGAAGTATTAATTCAGCTTGTAATGTTAACTTTTTTTAATGTATGTTAAGAAATGTTAACATTACTTTTTTTTGTTTGGAATAATATTGGAAATATTGTGAAAATTCTAAAGAAAGTTAAATGCTAGTTATTAAATTCATTAAAATTTAAAGAAAATATCCAAATGGGTATTTTAAAAGCGGGTTTAAAAAAACCAAGATTATTGGCATGAAAATTGCTTAGTAAATAAAATAAGAACAATATTATAAATTTATGGATTCATATTATTATTTACTATCAATATTTAAACTTTATTGATAATAAATTATATAGTTGATAGCTTCTAAAATGTATCACTAACAAATACACTAAGTTATCAAAAAGGTATTATTTCTAAGGAGGGGAAAGGCATGAAACAATTGCTTACAGGAAATGAGGCAGTAGCACGTGGTGCTTATGAAGCAGGCATATCTTATGCAGCTGCTTATCCAGGAACACCAAGTACTGAAATATTGGAAAATATAGCACTATATAAAGATGACATAATTGCAGAGTGGGCACCAAATGAGAAAGTAGCAGTAGAGTCAGCAATAGGAGCGTCTATTGCAGGAGGTAGGGCTATCGCAGCTATGAAGCATGTTGGAGTAAATGTTGCTGCAGACCCAATATTTACATATGCATATATGGGAGTAAATGGTGCAATGATTATTATATCTGGAGATGACCCTGGAATGCACTCATCACAAAATGAACAAGATAATAGACATTATGCTAAATTTGCAAAGATAGCTATGATAGAACCAAGTAACAGTCAAGAATGCAAGGATATGATAAAGGCTGCTGTTGAGATAAGTGAAAAATATGATACAACAGTTTTATTTAGAATGGTGACGAGAATATGTCATAGTAAAGGAATTGTCGAGTTAGGAGAAAAAGAAGAAACAGTTGTAAAAAAATATGAAAGAAATCTTTCTAAGTTTGATGCTATTCCAGCAACTTCAAGAGCATTGAGAATTAAACTTGAAGATAGATTAAAAAAGCTTGAAGAGTTTTCTAATGAAACTGACTTAAACTTTATAGAATGGAATGATAAGAAAATAGGCGTGATAACTTCAGGAGCTTCCTATGAGTATGCTAAAGATGTGTTTGGAGATACTGTATCATATTTAAAATTAGGATTTACATATCCTCTTCCAACAAAGAAGATAAGAGATTTTGCAGAACAAGTAGAAACTGTTTGTGTAATTGAAGAATTAGAACCTTATATAGAAGAACATCTTAAAGAAAATAACATACCATGTATTGGAAAAGAAAAGATACCTAATATAGGTGAGTTAAATCCAGATATTATAGCGCAATCAATTTTAGGAGAAAAAAGAAAATTAATAGAATATAGCCAAGAAAAAATAGTTGGTAGGCCTCCAACATTATGTGCAGGATGTCCACACAGAGGATTTTTCTATGAACTAGGAAAGGTTAAAAATGTACTTATAAGTGGAGATATAGGATGTTATGGTTTAGGAGGAGCAGAGCCTTTAAATGCTAAAGATACTTGTATATGTATGGGAGGAGGGCCAGGTGTAGCTCATGGAGCGCAAAAGATATTTACTAAAAATAATATTAACATGAGAACTATATCTACAATAGGAGATTCAACATTCTTCCATACAGGAATAAATGGTCTAATAGATATAATCTACAACAAAAGTAATACTGTAACATGTATTCTTGATAATAGAATTACTGGAATGACTGGTCATCAAGAAAATCCTGGAACTGGATTTTCATTACAAGGTGATGTTACTGAAATGATGGACATTGAGACTATAGTAAAAGCTTTGGGTTGTAAAAACGTAAAAGTAGTTAATCCTAACATGTTGAATGAAGTTAAAGAAGCGTTAAATTGGGCTTTGTCAATTGATGAACCTTCAGTAATAATCACTAGATGGCCATGTGCATTAAAAAAATTTACAGAAGATGATAAGCAAAGATTTGACCTTACACCATCAATTTGTAGCGTAGATGATGAGAAGTGTATTGGATGTAAGAAATGTCTTACAACGGGATGTCCTGCTTTGAGATTTGATAAATCTAAAAAGAAATCAAGTATAAATCAAGCTCAATGTGTAGGTTGTAAAGTATGTGCACAAGTATGTCCAGTAAATGCTATAAAAAAGGTTGGTGAAAAATAATGAAAAAGGTTAAAAATGTATTGTTATCAGGAGTAGGAGGTCAAGGTACTGTTTTAGCAAGTAAAATACTTTCTGCAGGGCTTATAGATGCTGGATATGATGTTAAGATGTCAGAAGTTCATGGTATGGCTCAAAGGGGTGGAAGCGTAACAACACAAGTTAGATATGGAGAAAAAGTACATTCTCCTATACTTGGAAAAGGAGATGTTGATGTATTAGTTTCATTTGAGACTATGGAGGCTTTAAGATATCTTGATTTCCTTAAACCTGATGGTAAATTAGTAGTAAATGATTATGAAATGCCTTCAGCACCAATTTTAACAGGAAGAGTGGATTATCCTGAAAATATAATAGACGATATTAAAGAAAAAGTGGATGTAACAGTGATAAAGGCAGTTGATATTGCCAGAGGTCTTGGAAATGAGAAGGTGATGAATGTAGTACTTTTAGGAGCATTGATTAAGGCTTTACAGCTAGAAAATGACATAGATTGGGAAAAGATAGTGTCACAACAGGTTAAGCCTAAGTTTATAGAAATTAATATAAAAGCTTTAAGAGAAGGAATGAATGTTTAGAAAATAAAAATTACAGATAAAAAACTATATAAAGAGTTAGAAAAAATAATTATATATAATATACAAAGGGTTAGGAATGAATACCTAAATAAGCAATATTTAATAAATATATTTATATAGAGATAACAATAAAATAAATACTTGAAAGGAAGGAGAGCTATTTAGATTATTAAATAGTATTTATAATATGAAAAAAGGCGATTTTATATGGAGTGGAGTTCTTATTTGTTTTATTGCTATTTTAGTGATACCAAGTAGTAGAGCGGTATTTATGGAAGCAACAGGTGCACATCCATATATTGGAGGTTTTTTCAAGTTTGCTGTGTTAGCAACAATGGGAGACTTACTTGGTGCTAGAATTTTGCATAAAGACTGGAAAATACCAGTAGGAATTTTTTACAGAGCTGTAGTTTGGGGAATTATAGGTGTAATTACAACATATGCTATGTCAATTTACTCAGCAGGTGTAAGGCAAGCACAAGTAGATGGTATGCTTCCATTTGAAGGAATAGCTTTTGCAAATGCTCTATTTAAGAGTGCAACTATGAATATATTAATGTCACCAACTGTATTTTTATTCCATAAGGTTATGGATTGTCTTATAGATAAAAAATACGAAGTTGGAAAGGGCGTTAAGGTAGCTCTTAAAGATGTAGTAAATGTTGTAGACTGGAATGCCTATCTTGGTTTTAGTGTTTTGAAAACTATACCATTTTTCTGGATACCATGTCATACAATTGTATTCTTATTCCCTGCTGAATATAGAGTAATTGCCTCTGCTTTTGCATCTATAGCTCTAGGATTAATTTTAGCATTAGCCAATAAATCTAAAGCTGTAAATTAATATTATTAATAAAGTTAGAATTGTTAAGTTAAAATTATTGATTGCTGTTTTTAAGAAGCTTAAAATCCCCCATTTAAGAGTTTTAAAGTTCTAAAATAATAAGTTATAACTACAAAAAATGGCTGTTGGGACTATTATGATTATAGGTTAAAAAAACTTATAACATATATTAGTTTATAACAGCCATTTTTTATGTTAAGTTAATAGGTTAGTTAAAATCTAAATTAGAGGATTTAAAGAAGCTATTCTAGTTGTAGCTACATAAACCCTAGATATTTCATACCATGTCTTAAAGTCAACTACTCCAGTTTGAGGTAAACCAAAAATTCCTTGGAATATTTTAACAGAGTTTTCTGTATCTGTTCCATATATGCCATCCTCTCTCACTTTTGGTATAGCGGGATAAGAATTAGATATAGCATTTAACTGGTTTTGTATAGTTCTAACATATTGTCCAGAAGAACCAACTTGTAGTGTAGTTCCTGGAAATGATACTGGTACACCACTAACTACAGGAGCTTTTTCAAATATTATTTCATCTCCGTAGAAATATCTTAGGATTGCCTCATAATCGTATCCTTGGTCACCTAGGTCTTTACTACCCCATTGAGTCATTTGATCAGGACATTGAGATTTTTGACCATCACAATATTGAGCTAATAATGGCTGTCTTGATGTAGGAGGTCTTTTTATAAATGTATTAAATATAGCATCTACAGCCACATTAATTGGTTCAAATAGGTTTCTATTATTTATAAATTTATGGTCATATGCTGTTGATGAGGTAATTGTAAAATTATATCCTTTGTTTCTGTACCATTCAGTAAAGACTCTATTTAAAGTAAATGATATTATAGCTATTACATTTGCGTAGATTGTCTGCTCAGGCCAAGTTGAATATATTTCAGATGAAGCTATGTTTTTAATGTACTCTTTAAATGGAATCCAATAATTCGCGGCTGATGTATTTTCTGGCAAACCATCATGAACTACTATAAATTCAGGTACTACAGGGTTATCTAATACAACGAAACCAGTAGGCGGTGGCAATGGTTTTAAGTTACTTTCTGGAATTTTAGGAGGATAAGTACCATATAAAGTATGTTCTCCTATATCAAAAATCAACTCACTTTGTCTTGAGAAGGAACGCTTACTTCTTGTTCTAGGAAACATGGGAACTCCTTGTCTCGCTTCAATTGTAGCTAGTAATTGTGTCCCTTCTATGACAACTGTTTCATATCCATCTGCTATAGCTTCTACTATATACTGGCTATAAGGCCTAACATCAGATGGTTGTAGAGAGTAATCTACATCTGGTGCTGGTAATACTAATCCAGTCACTTGGCCAGATTCATTACTTACTAGGTTTTGGTATAAAGTGGATGAGCTTTGGCTACCATTAGACATTGAATATATGTTTACTGTTGCATTTTGAATGGGTCTATTGTTAGTAGCATCAATTATACTTACTGTTAAGAAACCATCTTGCATCAAATCACCCTTTCTTTAAATGAATTTAGTTCCCTTATATTTCAAGATATGAATATAGCTTGAGATTTGTTAAATAATATAGATATAAATTTAAATTTTTTTGAGTGTTTTTAACTTATTTAATGGTAAAGAGTTTGATATATAAATTTGAATGTAGAAAAATTTAAAATAAAAGCTTAGAGAAAATAGAAATATAGAAAAAAATAAATTAAAAGTAAGTGTATATTTAAAACACAAATAAACTAAAAATAAGTAGTAATTATAAAACATAAATGAATTAAAAACTTTGAAAGGAAAATTACCTATGAAGCTGGATTTATTTTTATTGGCAGTAGTACCTATATTAATAGGTATGTTTTGGATAAGATCTAAAGATAAATATTGTAGAGAACCGTTAATCCATTTAATTAAATTTTTTATGATAGGTGCTTTTTTAAGTGTTATAATTATTCTTTTAGAAAATCTATTAATGAAATTTAATGTATTTGAAGGATATTCAGAATTATTATATGTATCATTTATAGTTGCAGGTCTTGTGGAAGAAGGTGTAAAAGCTTTAATACTAATCCCTTCATTGATTAAAGAAAAGCATTTTACTGAAAAACTAGATGGTATTATTTATTCTGTATTTTTATCTTTAGGATTTGCAACAATTGAAAATATAGTTTATATTTTCTCTGAAAGTAGAAATTTAGCACTACAGGTTGGTATTAATAGAGCAGTTATCTCCATTCCAGCACATGTAATGTTTGCTATTACTATGGGATATTATATTTCTAAGTATAAGTTTGAGGGGAATGAAAGTAAGAAACGTGAATACTTATTTATGGCTGTATTAATTCCGATTTTATTACATGGAGTTTTTGATTTTATATTGATGATAGAATATAGATGGGCTATTATATTATTTATAGTTTATGTAATAATTTTGTGGAAGATAAATCTCGATAAACTTGAAAAATATATGAATAACTCTAAAAAAGTGTTTTTTGGAAACTTAAAGAAAAAGAAAAGAAAATAAATGACGAACAAGCAAAGCAGATAAAAAGGGGGATTATAAATTTGGCAAATTTACCAAAAGAATTTTTAGAAGATATTAGAGAAATACTACAAGATGAATATGATGATTTTATAAAAAGTTATGATGAAGAAAAGACTACTGGTCTTAGAATAAATACATTAAAAATTGACAAAGAAAAATTGTTGAATTTAGATTTATTTGATTTATATCAGATACTATGGGCAGATGAAGGTTTTTATTATGATGATAAAATTAATAGACCTGGTAGAAATCCATTACATGAGTCTGGAGCATATTATTTGCAAGAGCCTTCTGCAATGAGTGTAATACCAAAAGCAGATATTAAAGAAGGAGATAAGGTACTTGATATGTGTGCTGCACCTGGTGGTAAGTCTACATATATATTATCTAAATTAAACAACACAGGTTTATTGGTTTCTAATGAGATTAATGCGAGTAGAATTAAAGCTCTAGGAGAAAACTTAGAACGATTTGGGGCAAGAAATTGTATTATAACAAATACTGATTCTAATAGCTTAAGAAAGACATTTAATGGGTATTTTGATAAGGTGATTATAGATGCACCTTGTTCTGGTCAAGGAATGTTTAGAAAAGATGAAGTGGCCATCTTAGATTGGAGTCATGCAAAAGTACTTGAATGCCAATCTATTCAAAAAGAGATTATAAGAGATGGATATAAAATGTTAAAGAAAGATGGTATTTTAATTTACTCAACATGTACTTTTTCAAAAGAGGAAAATGAACATGTTATAAATGAGTTTATCAGTGAACATCCACATGCAGAACTTGTTGAGATGGAAAGGCTATGGCCTCATAAAATAAAGGGAGAAGGTCATTTTGTAGCCAAGATAAAAAAATTAGAAGAAGAAGAAAGTAATGTAAAAGAATTAAAAATAAAAAATTTAGATAAAGAAATAAAGGATTATAGGGAGTTTGAAAAGAAATTTTTAAAGACTGATTTTTATAGCAATAAAAAAAATAAATTTTATTTAAGAGGGGAAAACTTGTACCTACTTCCTGAAATATATCCAGATACAAAAAAACTAAAAGTATTGAGATACGGTTTGCATTTAGGGGTTTTAAAGAAGAATAGATTTGAGCCTTCTCATGCATTATCTCATTACTTAAAAGTTGAAGATGTAAAAAACGTTGAAAACTTTAGTGTACAAAGCGAATCAATTCTTAAATATTTAAAAGGGGATGTTATAAATTCTAATGAAAGTAGAGGGTGGGTTTTGGTCTCGGTTGAAGATATACCTTTAGGTTGGGGAAAAGAATCTGCTGGAGTAATTAAGAATCATTACCCTAAAGGTCTTAGAAAAGTATTTTAAACTATTAGAAAAAAGAAGTATAATATTTATATTGTAAGTTTATGGTAGATTAGTTTTGCTGTAGATTGACTTAATATTGAACACAGAGGAGACGATTTTAGTGGGTGAAGCAGTTAAAAAAGAAGTTGTAGAATGGATAAAAGTGATTGTCATAGCTCTTGTTTTGGCATTTGCAATAACGCGTTTTATAGTGCCAACAATAGTTAAAGGAGAATCAATGTATCCTACACTTGTAGAACGCGATTATTTGATAGTCAATAGAATTGCGTACAAAGTAGGAGAGCCAAAATACAAAGATATAATAGTATTCAAAACCGACTTAACAGAAGAAAATGGAAAGAAAAAGGATTTAGTAAAAAGAGTTATCGGGGTTCCTGGTGACCATGTAAAGATAAAAGACTCCAAGGTATATGTAAATGATAAATTGTTAGATGAGGCTTCCTATATACATAATAATCGTACTGATGGAGATATTGATATCGTAGTTCCAGAAGGAAAATTATTTGCGATGGGAGACAATAGAGAAAGAAGTTTAGATAGTAGATACGATGAGGTTGGATTGGTCGACGAGCACACCGTTTTAGGAAAAGTTCTAGTCAGATTGTATCCATTTTCTAAGATAGGGACTATTGACTAAACATTATAAATATAAAATTTGGAGCAATCGCTGATTAACTGAAATCACCAGACCATACACAATAGTTGTCTATATAAAAAAGACAACACCTTATTTAGTAGACTTATCTAAAAGATAGTGTTTAAAAGTAGCATTATCAATAAAGATAATATAACTATAAAGGAGAATTTGTGAATGAATGAAACTATTAAAGAAGAGATTGTAGAGTGGATAAAAATAATTATTACTGCACTTTTTTTGGCATTTATTATAACTCGCTTTATAAAACCAACATTAGTAAATGGAGAATCAATGTACCCAACACTTAAACCACACGATTACTTAGTGGCAAATAGAATGACATATAAATTATCAGAACCAAAATGTGGAGATATAATGATATTTAAGACTGATTTGTTGCAAGATAATGGAAGAAAAAAAGAGCTAGTAAAAAGGGTTATAGGTGTACCAGGGGACCATTTAAAAATTAAAGATTCTAAGGTTTATATAAATGGTAAGTTATTAAATGAAGTTTCATATATACATGATAATTATACTGAAGGCGATATTGATATGGTGATTCCTCAAGGTAAAGTATTTGCTATGGGAGATAATAGAGAAGTAAGTTTAGATAGTAGGTATAAAGAAGTGGGATTAGTGGATGAACAGAATATTAAAGGAAAAGTTATTGTAAGAGTGTTTCCTTTTACACAAATAGGTATTTTTGAGTAGGTGATTTGTATGGCAGTTGGTGTGGCATCTTTATTGTTTAATATTGAAGATGCTTTAAAGCTTTGTGAAGGTACAAAGGAAATAACTCATTTGGAAATTGGTATTGATAATATATCTGAATGTAGTGAGTTATGTAAATATAAGCAGAGAATTTCTAAACTAGGGTTGTCTATAGGAATACACTTACCTATGGAATTAAACACTTGTGAAAATATAGAATATATACGAGATTCGTGGATAAGTTTTATTGAGACGATAGAATTAGAGCTAAAAGGATTTGATATAAGGTACTTTAATCTTCATTTGGGTTATATTATGACAAATAGACTTAAAAAGAATAGGGACAAGTATTTAGATAATAGTGTAGATTTTTTAAATAAGATAAATACAGATTCATATATTTGTATAGAGAATACTTATTCAAAAGGTGGGGATTTTTCAAATATTGGAAATATATCCTATGATTTTGAATATATATTTAAGAGGATTAAAAATTCTAAGATTTGTTTTTGTTACGATACTGGACACTGTTTAATTGATGAGGATGATTATTTAAATAACTTGAAAGATAAGATAAAATTGATACACTTAAGTGATAATGATGGTATCAATGATATACATGTTGGTATAGGAAGAGGTATTTTATCTGAAGAGAGTGTTAAAGAGGTTTTAAAATTAGATGCAGAATATTTAGTATTAGAAATAAATTATGAAGACATTGAAGATACTATAAGTAAATTGAATCATATTGTAGGAGAGGGTTAAATACCTCTCTTTATCTTGTTGATATGCCTCGTTGATTAAAATGTATATTCATCAAAAGGAAGGAGATGTTGAAGTGAAGAAAATAAATTTAAAAATAGACGGAAGAAATAAGGAGTATTCATTAGACGAAAATTCTTTGGGAATTAGACTAGGAGATATAGCAAAAGAGTTTTGCGATGAACATAAAGGATATATAACACTTGCAGTTGTAGATAATAAACTGAAAGAGCTAAATTGTAGAGTGAATAAGGATTGTGAGATAGAGTTTTTAGATACTACAAATGAAGATGGAGAAAGAGTTTACTTTAGAGTCATGTCATTTGTGTTTGTGATGGCTTGCAGAGAGATATTTTGGGACAGCAGAGTTACAATAGAACATTCACTATCTGGTGGACTATATTGTGAAGTTCATATAGAGAGAAAACTTAAAGAAGTTGATATTGAAAATATAAAAAATAAAATGCAAGAGATAATAAATAATGACTACATTATAGAAAAAATAGAAGTTACGAGGGATGAAGCTATTTCTATATTTGAAAATAATGAGATGTATGAAAAAGCAGAGCTTTTGAAATACAAGGAATATGATAGCGCTAAAGTATATAAATGTAGAAACTATATAGACCATTTTTATGGATATATGTTGCCATCAACTGGTTATATAAAATCGTTTGATATCATACTTTACAATGGAGGTATTATAATTTTAGGTCCTAGTGAAGAAGATAAGACTCTTCCTATGAAATTTATACCTCAACCTAAGCTATCAAATGTATATTATGAAGCAGAAGAATGGTCAAGACTCATGGGAATTGATAAGGTAGTATCACTTAACAGAATAATAGAAAATAATGAATATGGAGATATAATAAGAACATTTGAAGCATTACATGAAAAGAAACTATCTCAAATAGCAGATATGATAAAAGATAACAATAAGAGAGTAGTTTTAATAGCAGCTCCATCCTCATCTGGAAAAACAAGCTTTGCTCATAGACTATCAATACATCTTAGAGTAAATAACTTAAATCCGATTTCAATATCTTTAGATGATTATTTTATAGATAGAGAACATACTCCTTTAGATGAATATGGAAACTATGATTTTGAGTCAATTTATGCTATAGATTTAGAGAGATTCAACTTAGATTTAAATAAACTTTTAGCAGGTGAAGAAATTGAGGATATAAGGTTTAACTTTAAAGCTGGAGCAAGGGAGTATACTGGCAAAAAGATAAAGATAGACTCAAATCAACCAATTATATTAGAAGGTATACATGGGCTAAATCCTATTTTAACAGCATCTATACCAGATGAAGATAAATTTAAGATATACATAAGTGCCCTTACTCAAATAAATTTAGATGACCATAATAGAATTCCTACTGCTGATTTGAGAATGATAAGAAGAATTGTTAGAGATTATAATTTTAGAGGATATAGTGCTGATAATACTATTTTGCAATGGGCATCAGTTAGAAGAGGAGAAAAGAAAAACATATTCCCTTATCAAGATGAAGCAGATGCTATATTTAATTCCGCTTGTGTGTATGAATTAGCGGTTTTAAAGCGATTTGCTAAGCCTCTATTGGAAGAAATAGATGAAGATAATCCTGCTTATATTGAAGCTACTAGACTATTAAAGTTTTTACAGTACTTTGTTGAACTAGATGATATTTCTGATATACCAGGAACTTCAATCCTTAGGGAATTTATTGGAGGAAGTAAAATAGTTGATTAACATGTATTATTGATTATTTTATTGTACTCATATTGAACTAAATATTTTTTTAGAGATACTGAATAATCTATGGTTTGTATTTTAAATAATATTGATGGAGTATTAAAGTGAAAATTCTATTTAGTTATCAAAAATTCTTTGTTTTGTGAGAATTAGTATAGATAATAAAT